>JAGBUT010000290.1 GCA_017630695.1 Clostridia bacterium | reverse complement strand
CGGATGAATCAAGAGCAATCACAGGTCAGTCAATCGTAACCGACTTCGGCTCAACTCTTTAATAAAAATAACGGGCAGTTCGCAATGAACCGCCCGTTTTCTTATTTATTATAGTGATTGTTGATTTTTTCATATTCTTCTTCGGTTATCTCAATTATACCGCCGTGCTTGAAGCCGTAGGGGAATGAGAAACTTTCATCTGAACGCTTGAAATTACTGTTGCCGGGTTTTTCCGAAACAAACGGAACATATCCCATTTTTTCTTTTTCACAGCCGAAAAAGTCAATCATAAGGCACCAGCGTCCGTCGGGAAGAACAAGTGTTGTCGGAGCTTCGTATGCCCCTGCTTTTTCAAGAGTTGTCATGTATTCTTCAAATGCCTTGTCGTGTATATAAGGACCGTAAAGATTTTCGGATGTTGCGTGCATATTCATTGAAGGTTGCTCAGCGTTTTTATAGAAAAGGTGATAAATTCCGTCAAATTTAACGAGATGTGTGTCAAGAATTTCGTTGTCCTTTGTAAAGAAAAGTTTCGGTTCTGAAAATGTTTCAAAATCCTTTGTTGTGGTGCAGTAAATGGACATGTGAGTGAAATTATCTTCCGCAACGGTTGAACCCCAATGGATAAGATATTCATCGTTTATTTCATCATAAAATATTTCAGGTGCCCACAAACATCCGAAGTCATCTCTGCCGAAATATATTCTTTTCTGCTCGGAAAAAGTTATGAAATCATCGGTTTTCCACATACAAAGGCATTTGCTGCCCGTTGAATTGACTTCTTTCCAGTTGACCTGATAGTTTTCATCCATGCGGTAAGCGATTGATAAATCTGTTGTGAGAATAACAAATCCGCCTGATTTGAGCCTTATTGTTTCAATATCACGGCAGCCTTTTTCACCTATTGTGCTTGTGAGAATGGGTTCGCCGTTGTTGAGCTGAGTCCAGTTGAAACCGTCTTTGCTGAGTGCAAAATAAACCTGCTCGCCGTCAGGAGTGATTTTTTCTCTGAAATGTGAAAATAAATAAGCCATAATTAACACCCTCTTTTCGTTATCATAATATCACAAATGACTCGCAAAGTCTATTATTATTTTTGTGAAATCTATTGCAAAATTTGTTAAAATATGATATTAATATAGAATAAGTAAAAAGGCAGGTGAGGTTATGTCAGCATTGAGAGAGAATGTTGAAACAACCACCGATAAATCCGTTCTTCTCAAGAACAGACGATTTGTCGGTACAAAAGAAACCGTTGCCTATGTTCTTGAAGATACAGCAGCAAGTCTGAATATCAACGATTTAAAAGACAGATACATATATGACGTTGTTAAAATCGACTTCAGCTATCTTGCGATTCAGAACATTGTTGCAAGCATATGGGATACCTTCAACGATACTTTTATCGGTGTTATTGTTGAAAAAACCAGAACCCGTTGGGGTAAGTTCAGACCGTATCTTCTTCTTGGTCAGATTCCTCTCACACTTCTCGGTTTGTGGTATTGGATTATTCCCTTTATGTTTCCCGACACTCCGGGCGAGTATCTCCCGAAATGGATATTCTATTTCGCAATGTCAATTATCACAGAAACCGCACAGACCTTCACTCAGATTTCACGATCAGGTTTCCAGTCTACGATAACGCCTGAGCCATTGGACCGTTCAAGGCTTATTGCAACGGCAAATCTGATGTCGCATTTTGTTGAAGACGTTCCGAAACAGATTTTTGGTATCATCTATGACCTTGTAATCAACGAAAAGGTCAAGATCAAGCTTCCCAAACTCTTTGCAGGCTTCGGTGTTTCATTTGCAGTTCTCGGCGCATTGTTCTGTCTCTATTTCTTCCTTAACACAAGAGAAAGAGTTGCGCAGACAATCAAGAAGCCCAGCGTTATGCAAGGTCTTAAGGCTATTTTCTCGAACAAGCCGATGTTTATTCAGGTTCTTTCTTCGTTCCTGTCAGGCTTCAGTATCGGTCAGAGCAGAACGAATTTCTATATCGACGTTATCGGTTCGGTCACATGGAAAACTATCGTCGGTATCCCTGCATTCCCCGTCAAGTTTATCAGCTACGGCTTTGTTGAACCTCTCAGAAAGAAATTCTCAACAAAAGCTCTCTGGATTCTCGAAGATGCATGGACGGATATGCTGTGGATGATTGTTTTCGGTATCGGTTCGATAAACAAGAACTTCATGAGAAAAGCGGTTATTCTGCCGCTGATGGGTATCGAAGAAATCTTTGAAATGTGTGTTTACGGATTGAGAAGAGTTATTCCTGCCGAAATCAGCAATGAATCAATGGACTACTGCGAATGGAAAAACGGTTACCGTGCAGAAGCAATGATCGGTGTTGCACAGTCAACAATTTCAAAGCTTCAGCAGGCTGTTATGGGCAGTATCAACAGCATTGTTATGAAGAAGGTCGGCTATGTTCAGGGTCTTAAGGTCGGAACACAGTCGGATAAAACAAAGTGGTGGATTTTCGCTCTCGGTACCGGTATCCCCATCATCACAAGCAGCTTGGGTATCATCCCCAAATTCTTCTATCCTCTTTCAGCAGAAAAGCGTGATCAGATGTATGCTGAACTTCGTGAAAGAAGAAGCAAGGTTGCAGATAAGATGAACAATGCAACAACTGCAGAAGAAATTGCAGAGATTGCAGAATCACAGTTCATTGTTAAATAATTAATTTTTGCGGGCTCCGATAAAATGAATATTGGAGTCCGTAATTTTTATAAAAAGGAGAGAATAAAATGAAAAAGTTCAGAAGTTTTGCGGCAATTATTCTTGCAAT
>JAGBUT010000289.1 GCA_017630695.1 Clostridia bacterium | reverse complement strand
CGAATGCACCCGGCGGAATTGGTACGGTGCGAATTTCGGGTGAGAGAGCCGTTGAAATTGCGGCAAAGGTTTTCAGACCCGTCAGCGGAAAAAATCTTTGTGATTTCAAAGGATATACCGCGGCTTTCGGTGGAGTTTACGATAATGACGAAAAAATTGACGAGGCGGTTTGCCTCGTTTTTCGTGCACCCAAAAGCTACACGGGTGAGGACGTTTGTGAAATAAGCTGTCACGGTGGTTTATATATCACAAAAAGAACTCTCCGAGCTGTGCTTGATGCGGGTGCGGAGCCTGCCGAAGCAGGTGAATTCACCAAAAGAGCGTTTCTTAACGGCAAAATTGACCTTGCAGGCAGTGAAAGCGTTATGGCTCTTATCGGTGCATCGGGTAAGCAGGCGGCATCAGCCGCACTCAATACTCTTGACGGAAACCTGAGCAAGAAAATCAGAGAGTGTGCCGACGGTATTATCGGTGTTTGCGCTTCTCTTGCCGCTTGGGTAGATTATCCCGATGAGGATATTGAGGATATTGATGCTTCACAGATGCTTCCCGTTTTTGAAAAAACAAAATCAGAGCTTGAGGATATCGTTCGCCGTTATGATTGCGGAAGAGCTGTTACAGACGGTGTTGATACCGTTATTATCGGTAAACCCAACGTTGGTAAGTCTACGCTGATGAATATGCTTTCGGGCTATGAGCGTTCAATTGTTACGGATATTGCAGGCACAACGAGAGATATTGTTGAGGAGCGTATTATGCTCGGCGAAATAATTCTCCGTGTTGCCGATACAGCGGGTATCAGAGAAACCGAAAACGTTGTTGAGAATATGGGCGTTAACCTTGCAAAGCGTCGCCTTGAAAGAGCAGAGCTTGTTCTTGCTGTTTTTGATACGAGTGTGCCGCTGAATGCAGATGACCTCGATATTATCGAGCAGTGCAAAACCAAAAAAAGCGTAGCTATTCTCAATAAAGCTGATTTGCCTGCCGAAGCAGACAGAGCAGCCATAGAAGAGGCTTTCCCGTTTACGGTTGAGCTTTCAGCATCAACGGGAGCTGGTCGCGACTTGCTTGAACAAGCGGTATCGCAGATAATGATGACAAACGAATTTGACCCTGCGGCGGCTTGTCTTACGAGCGAAAGACAGAGGCAATGCTGCATTAGAGCAATCGGACATATTAACGAAGCTATTTCGGCAATCATCGGTGGAATTACTCTCGATGCCGTTAACGTATGCGCTGACTGTGCGATTGATGCTCTTCTCGAACTGACGGGTGAAAAGGCAACCTCTGCGGTTGTTGACGAGGTTTTCTCCCGTTTCTGCGTAGGTAAATAATAGAATGTATAAAAAAGCCTGAGGGATTATCCTCAGGCTTTTTGTTATTATTGTTGCTGGTGTGCGAGAGCAAATGAATCTTTTCTCTCCTGAATATAGGGAACGATGATTTCGTAGGAGTGGTTCCATGCTTCTGCTGCGATGCTGCGGTTGAAGGATTTTACACTGTAATTCTTATCAACTATTTTCTGGAAAGCGGTATCATATGCTTCTGCACCGATTGAACCTATTGCTATATCCACCCAGTCATAATCATCAGGATTATTGTTAAGGTAATAAATGAAATATGAAGCTTCTTCAGTGTTAATTATTGTGTAATCACCGGGCTTTCTATCTGCGGCGAAGAGCCAAACGTTGATGTTATATCCGTAATCGGAGGTTGAAACCGCTTTGTTATAGGCTATATCATCTTCAACAAGCTTGAGAGCAGCCTCTTTGTTGCCGCCGTTGTCGAGGAATTCCTGCTGAATTTCTTGGGCAAAGCCTTTGTTCTTTTCGATTTCTGCCTCATCTGCACCGTAGTTGTTGATTGCTTCATAAATTACAACTTGTCGGGAGGTTGATATGAACGGAGGAGTTTCAATGTAAACAAGGCAGGGGAAGATTGCACCCTGAACAAGACCGATTTCACCGGGAGTTCGCTTCTCTATAAAAATCCAGTCTGCAACGTCAGGGCCGTAGGTGTTTGCAATTGCAGAGTAGTCAACCCACCAGCATCTGGTAACGATTGATGCATTATATCCCGCCTGATTGGTCTTTTGGGTTGCGTAATTGAGGAAATCATACTCTGTTTTGAGCGTTTGTAATTCAGCTTCATCATATTCATATGACTCAATGGGATAGATTCTTGCTTTTACAAGTGTCAGCTCTTTTTCATATTCCTTATAGAAATCGTCAATCTGACCCTGAGTAACATTAGCCTTGTATTTTTCAAGGTCATCCTCCTGATATGCAGCGGCATAATATCTCATAATTTCATATGTGGCATACATTTCATATGTGATGTGCTCACCCGATCTTTCGCTGAGATACTGCTCAACTGTTTGGTTTTTGCCCTCAGCATAGGTGTTGACGTATTCATATTGGTAAATAAGGCTCTGGAACTGATTTTCGGTAAGAGCTATACCGTTGGTTGATGCGCCCTCAAAAGCGGCATAGTAAAACTGAAGGTCCTTGATTGTATCGTCGTTGAATTTATCTGCCCAGGTATAGCCATCCTCTTTGCTGCCGGGGTAATCTTGATTATCGGGAGCGAGGTTATAATCAAAACCTGTGGTGTTTGTCTGTCCGTTTAAATCAAGAGAAAGGCTTTCTCTTGTTTTTTCGGCACAGATCATATTGTAATAAAACTCATATACGGGTCTTGAAATACTGTGATTGCCGATTTTAACGGCAACACCGTATTTTTCACAAGCCTCTGCATTGTCTTTTTCGCCTTGCTCAAGAATCTCCGCAACCTCTTTGGGCATACGCAGATTTCTGTAAATGACGTATTCGAAGGTGTCGCCTTCCTGCGCAGGTGAAGCTATCATTTCATATGAAGTGGGTTTAACGGGGCCGCCGTTGTCAATTTTTGATTTGATTGCAGGTGCAATCACAAAAACAACAAGCAGGATAACAGCAACAGCGCCAGCAACCGAAGCGATTATAATCGGAAGCTTTTTTGAAGACTTTTTCTTTGTTTTTTTCTTACTCATATCGGTTCTCCTTTTCGGGAATCAATTTTGCTTTCGGACTATTTTATATTCATCGTACGGTGTGAAATAGGGGCATTCAAACGAGCTGCCTTGCATAAATCTGTAGAGCTCGTCCTCATCGAGGTTAACGTCGCACTCGTAGCATTCGTATTCTTCGTTGTAATCATAATAGGCACAGTTTTCACAGATATTTGAAGCCATAAAGCACCTCTTAATATTTCGGAATAATAATTTCTTTTTCGGTTTTTCTCACACCGTCCATACCGAGGTCTCGAAGATGTGGGCCGAAGAAGAGACCGGGAGCTCTTCCTGACGGATAAAGATCAAGCAGGGGAGCCATAACGAAGGCTCGCTCGAGAATTCTCGGATGCGGAAGAGTCAGCTCATAGCTATCGCTTTTGAAACCTTCATAAATAATGAGGTCGAGATCAATGATTCTCGGCTCATTTCTTTTTTTTCGGAATCTGCCCATAGCAGATTCAATGCCAAGGCATTCGCCTAAAAGAAGGGAAGGGGATGCGTTTGTTTCAACGAGAATTGCGGCATTGAGGTATTTGTCGCTGTCATCATCGCAACCGATGGGTTCGGTTTCATATATGGACGAAGCTTTTATTATTTTGACTTCCGACAGACGGGCAATCGCTCTGACGGCGGCATTTAAGTTTTCGATTTTATTGCCGAGGTTTGAACCCAGAGCTATAACAGCTTCACTCATTTGAGGCTTCCTCCCGTTTTCTGTTAATTTCAACACCGACCCAATCAAAATCGGCGTCAATGGGAGCAGAGGGTTTTTTGAGAAGAATGCGAAGAGCAGAAATCTTCTCAAACTCTGCAAAAAGACCGTCGGCAACTCTTTGAGCCGCTTTTTCAACGAGGTCATCTTTCTGCGAGATGAAAATATCGGTTATGCGCTCAACCATAAGTGCGTAATTGACCGTATCCTCAACGTTATCGGTTTTGCAGGGCAAAGAAATATCAACGAAAGCATCGATATCAAATATAAAATACTGACCGTTTGCTTTTTCTTCGTCAAGCACACCGTGGTAGGCATATATTTTCAGATTTCTTATCAGAATCTTATCCATTTTATACTCCTGTTTTTCTGAAAATTGTATCGGCAACTCTTGCACTCTGAACGGCGCCTGCCACGTCGTGAACACGGATTATATCCGCGCCGGAGCCGATGGCAACTGTGTGTGCGGCAATTGTTCCCGGGTCACGGAGAGAGCTGTTTTCTTCTCCCGAAGCAATGCCGATGAATCTTTTTCTTGATGCGGCAACAAGCATGGGAACACCCTTGAATTTGAGCCACTCGAGGTTGCGCAGGATTTCAAGGTTATCTTCATAAGTCTTGCTGAATCCGAGACCGACGTCAAAGCAAAGCTGTTCTTTTTGCAAACCGCATTCAGCGGCAAGATTCAATGCGTCGATAAAAGTTTTTCTGATATGGCTGATAACACCGTCGGGATATTCCTGAACCGTGTCGGCACTGCAAGGGTTATGCATAACAACGTATCCTGCACCGTATTCCTTTGCAAGAGCCGCCATATCGGTGTTGAATTCACCGCTGACGTCGTTGATGATGCTTGCGCCTTTTTCAAGTGCAGCCTTTGCAACCAAGGGATAGAAGGTATCAACCGAAAGGGGAATATTGAGTTTGCCTTCAAGAATATCAAGCGCAGGGGCAATTCTTTCAAGCTCCTCCGATGCGGTCAGAAAGGTTGCACCGGGTCGGGTTGAATTTGCACCGAGGTCGATGATATCTGCACCAAGCTCCTGCATACGGAGAGCATGGTCGAGTGCATCGGCAGGGGAATTGAATTTACCACCGTCTGAAAATGAGTCAGGGGTGTAATTCAGAACGCCCATAATATACGTCTTTTTTCCGAGAGGCAGAGAAAAGTTACGTGCTTTGAACATCACGGTCTTCCTCCGGTGAGTAATGATATAGCTTCTGCTCTTGTTCTGGGGTCAGAACGCATAATGCCACGCAGTGCAGAGGTGCGTGTTTCAGCCCCTGAAGCTCTTGCGCCTCTCATTGTCATACAAAGATGTTCTGCTTCAACAACAACCGCAACGCCCTTGGGGTTGAGATTCTCAAAAAGGAAATCAGCAATCTGTGCTGTAAGACGCTCCTGAAGCTGAGGTCTTTTTGCAAAGCTTTCCGTAATTCTTGCAAGCTTTGATAGACCGATAACGTTTCCGTCAGAAGGGATATAAGCAATATGTGCCTTGCCCATAAACGGAATAAGATGATGCTCACACATTGAATAGAGAGGAATATCTCTGACGATAACCATTTCTTCGTTGCCCTGCTCGTTGAAGAGCTTGAGGTGACGTGAAGGGTCATCTTCAAGACCTGAGAAAATCTCCTCATACATTCTTGCAACTCTTGCGGGGGTTTCAACAAGACCCTCTCTGTCAGGATCCTCGCCGATTGCAATCAGAATCTCTCTGACAGCGGCTTCTATTCTGGGTTTATCCATAAAAAATCACTCCTGTTCGTATTGGGGCGCAAGAGCAAAGATGAAACGGGTTTCGTCGGTAATATAGCCCGTAGATACGGTTGAAAAGCCGAAATCGGAGCTGTCTCTTGCAATTTTAAGAACGTTATATATTCTTTCGTTTGATAGCAAATCCTCAACGGCTGCGTCAAACGTTTTCTTATCGGCAAAGCAGAAAAACACCGTATCTTTGCCGTTTTGGGTTTCTTTAATCAAGACTTCAGCGAGGACAGATTCTTTTGAACGGTCATAGCTTTCAAAGTATGCTCCCGTTTTTACAAAATAGCTTTCCTGCAATGAATCGCAACCGAAATCGTATGAAAAATCGGAATGCGTATGAGAGATTGATTTATCGTTCACGTTGAAATAAAGGTGGTTTTTTGTTTCTTTGCCGCTTTCGTCAATAGGGTCATCCCATGTGCAGTCAAGATGATACCACTTGCCGTTAAGTCTGACAACGTTCCACATATGAGCACCGCTGGGACCGGTATCGCTTTCGGATTTACCTGTAATAACCGTATTTTCGATGCCTGCGGCATCAAGAAGCAGCTTTGCGGCTTTTGAATATCCTTCGCACGCTGCTTTGCCTGCAACAAGAGCTCCGTAAACCGACGATCCGATGTTTTCATCCTCGAGTGAATAATCGCAATTGTCGATTATATAATCGTGAATTTCAAGTTCGGTCTGCCATAAATCGGTTTTATCCGTGAACGAGGCTGCAACGCTTTCGCAAACAGAATCAAGCTCCGTTTTCATTTTGGTATATTCCTCTTTACTGACCGTATAGTTAACCGAGAAGAAGGTGTGGATACCGACGGTGCGCAGAGTGCATCTTCTGCCAACGAAAAACAAGTCGGGATTATCGCTCATAAGAGCATAGAACACCTTGTCGAGAGTATCGGTATCTATGCGGTTGATTTCAATTTCTTCAGGCATTGAATAAATTGAGCTGAGGATGAGGTTGTATGCGTGTTTTCCGTCGTTACTCAAATCGGAAAACCAGAATTTATAAGCTCCGCCGATATCCGTCAATTCAACGGCTTCGGCACTTGTGTCGGGGAGAGAATTGAAATTCTGACGGTTGTTTTTGAAGAAAAACAAAGCAGTTGTGACAAGTGCCGTCAGAATCAGAACGGACAAGAAAAGCTTTAAAATTTTTGTGAGTTTCATTTTATTTTCCTCTGAAATTTTCAGGGAGCTCAACAATTTCAACCTGCAGAATGCCGTTTTGCATCAGCATATTGATTCCGTCTGCCTCCGATGAAAAATCAACAATGGAAATGTCGGTTGACATATCGTTGGTAATTTGTTTGAAAATACGGTTGCTCTTATTCTGATTGCCGGGCGAAAAAATATTTCCGAGCATTTCCGATATTGCTCCCGATTGACGGAGTTTGCCTTCGTATCCGAGAGAATTCAGGTAAAGCATATATTTGAAAAGTGTGTCGCCCTTGAGACTCTGATTACCCTTGATAAGAACAAGGCTCATTTCCTCGTTTCGGTAATTGATTTGCTCGGGTATGGTTATTTTGATTCCGCCGAAATAATTGACGAACGATTTGAAGTCTGTTTCGGTAGCGCTGATATAACGGTCAATGTTAATACCGTAGGTTGTTTCAAGAGCTGAAACGAGAGCGCTCTCGCCCGATTTAAGATAGATGGAGGCGGCACTTCCGTTTTCTGAAAGAGTTGTTTTCGGGTCGATTGAGCAGACGGTAACCTTGCACTTGGGCAAGCTTACCTTAACAAGGCTTAAAAAGTGAATGTTTTCTCTGCGTGAATCCGCACACCAGATAAGAAAGGTTCTTTCCGCTTCAAAGGTTACGGGCTGAACTTCAGTTGTTTCTTGTGTGACCTCGGTTTCTTTTTCAAATCCGAATGCCGAATTGATATCAAAATCGTTGCTTTTAAGAATCATTGTTGTTGAAGCAACGAGGATAATAAGAACGCCCGTAATAAGAGCAAGCCAGAATTTTCTGGTATTTCCTCTGTCGCTTCGTTTTTTTGTTTCAAAAACAAGGTTCTTTTTCCTTGCCATAAAATATCACCGCTTAATAATTATTGCCGCAGTTTCTTTATCGAGATATAATTCTCTGCCGTTGACGATACCGCCCGTCAATGCTTCATAGCCCTCTTCGGGGAGGATGTAAGTAATGGGATGGCTGTTACGGTTTGCAACAGTCATTATTTTTTCTCCGCTGCCGCATCTTTCAAAAGCTACACAGCCGAGAGCATCGGAAACGGGAACAAATTCACCGTCTTTGAAAACGGGGTGTTCCTTGCGGAGTTTTCCGAGGAATCTGAAATGCTCGATGAGGTCGGAATCCTCTTTGCCCCACGGATAACAGCCTCTGTTGAAGGGGTCTTCGCCACCGTCTGTGCCTGCTTCGTCGCCGTAATAGATGCAGGGCACACCGGGGAGGGTAAACTGCATTGAAGAAATGAGCTTAAGCAATTTTTTGCCCTGCTTTTTTTCTTCATCCGAAAGACCGCCCTGATAACGGTTGAGGTGGTCGGAATAATATCCGCCGCCCGTTGCGAGGCGGTTGAGTACACGGCAGGTATCGTGAGTGCCGATGTGATTCATAAGGCAATCAACTGCAGGCTTGGGATAGTTTTCGCATATAGAAGAGATTTTATCGTTGAAGCCTTCAGCGACACCTCGGATTGCAAAATCAATCAGCAAATCTGCAAAGGGATAATTCATAACGGAATCGAGCTGGTCGCCGCACAGATATCTGCGTCTGTAACCGTAGCTGATTTTGTTTGATGCATCTTCCCAGACCTCACCTAAAATATATGCGTCACCTTTCTCTGACTTGACCGCTTTACGCAGAGCGTCGAGAAATTTATCAGGCAATTCGTCGGCAACGTCGAGTCTCCAACCCGAAGCACCGAGACGAAGCCATTTGCGAAGAATACCGTTTTCGCCTGCAACATATCGGATATATCCGTCGTTTTCTTCCTGAATTTCGGGAAGGATATCAACACCCCACCAGCAATCGTAGCTGTCGGGATAGTTTTTGAATTTATACCATTCGTAAAAAGGTGATTCGGTGCTGTTATAAGCTCCGATATCATCATATCGGTTTTCTCTGTTGAAATAACGGCTGTCGGCACCCGTGTGGCTGAAAACACCGTCAAGCACAATTTTTATGCCGTGCTTCTTCGCCTCGTTGCAAAGAGAAACAAAATCCTCTTCGTTGCCGAGAAGGGGGTCGATTTTTTCATAATCCGCAGTGTCGTAGCGGTGATTTGAATGCGCCTCAAAAACAGGATTGAGATAAATGCATCCTACACCGAGCGACTCAAGATAGCCGAGCTTCTGTTCGATACCTTTGAGGTCGCCGCCGAAATAGTCATACTGAGAAATCTTACCCTCTGAATCGGGTTGCCACATCGGTTTTTCGCCCCAATCGGAGCGCAGAATACGGTCATCGGGAACGTTTTCTTTTTTCTCTCCCGAAGAGCAGAATCTGTCGGGGAAAATCTGATATATAACCGAGCCTTTAATCCAGTCGGGCGTTTTGAAATTCTTTGAATATACGGTGAGCTGGAACGATGAGCCGTCGGAAGAGAATCTGCCCGTCGGCGTGTCGTAAAATTTTGTTATATCCGTGCTTTTTCCGTTTCCCGAAACGGAAAAACGATACCAATAAAGACCTTCGGTATCAACGGAAAAGCTGACTGACCACCATTCCTCGTTTTCACCTTCGTTGCGTTCGTATGCCATCGGGATGACGGAAACTTCACCGCAATCCGATTCGAGAATAAGGTCTGCGCAAGTGCATCCGAGTGTTTTGGGCAGGATAATACGCAGGGTAATTTCTTCACCTTCACGCACAGCCCCGAACGGAGATTTATGATACGTAAGCCTTGAGTTGTAGGGAATAAAATCCATTATTTTGCTTCTTTCTTTTATAGGGTAGTCTTAACCGTTATACGGTAATTCCGTTATGCGTACAAGCAGATCGGTCACGAAATAACTGATTGTAATCAGGGCGATTATTCCGAGAGCGATGAGGAAGCCGTTGATGATTCTGCGTTTTTTGACAGTTTCTTCATAGCTCGGTTCTGAACCGAAGTGTGCTGAAAATTCGGTTATGCTTTCTCTTTGAGAAGGTTTGAGCGCTTTTTCGATAACGCCCTTTTTGTTTTTTCTTGCCATATAATCACCTTCAGATAAACAGTGAGGAATCTGCAAATCCTGCAAACGCAAGAGAAAGCAGACCTACGTATATGAGCATCGCAGGAGTACCTTTGAATGCTTCGGGAATATTTTCGTTGTTTTTGAGTGAATCGGAGCCCTTGCTGATGAGTGCTGCGGCGAGGATGAATGCAATGCCTGCGCCGATACCTGAGCCGATAGCGTCGGCAAATGAATATGCAGCCGACTGGTTGA
This sequence comes from Clostridia bacterium, assembly GCA_017630695.1. Classification (GTDB taxonomy): domain Bacteria; phylum Bacillota; class Clostridia; order Oscillospirales; family Acutalibacteraceae; genus CAG-177. The sequence continues at coordinate 49 of JAGBUT010000289.1, read as the reverse complement.
TGAATGGCACGGCAAAAACAAGGGTGTTGAGTGCGGCAATACCGATTGT
>JAGBUT010000288.1 GCA_017630695.1 Clostridia bacterium | reverse complement strand
TGCACAAGTCTACGGGCTTGTGCTTTTTGCGCATTTTTCCAAATATAATCTTTCAATCACAACCGAAAATACGGATGTTTTTGATTTGTATTCATCGTATATCAATGATTATTGCGGCGTAAATACATATTTAAGCGACGGAAGCAATAAGAAATTGACCACATTCGTTAAAAGTGATGAGGAAAAATCAAAGGTATTCGCGAAATTCGGGCATGAACTCAAGGAGCCGACGCTTCGCATCAACAGAGCCAATATTGCGGAAGAATGTTGTGCTTCATCGTTTCTCAGGGGAGTATTTCTTGCCTGCGGAACAGTTACTGATCCCGAAAGAAGCTATCATCTCGAGTTTGTTGTCCCATATAAAAAACTTTGTAACGATTTCATATGTTTTCTTGAAGAATTGGGATTTAGCCCCAAATACATTAACCGCAAAGGTAATCACATTGTTTATTTTAAAGACAGTGAAAGCATAGAAGATATTCTTGCTGTTATCGGAGCACAGAACGCTTCCCTTTATCTGATGGGTGTAAAAATTGAAAAAGATGTCAAGAATCAGATAAACAGAAAGATGAATTTTGAGCTTTCTAATATTGATAAAACTTTGGATGCCGCTAAAGTTCAGATTGATGCAATAACTCTTATCGATGAAAAAATCGGAATTGATTCATTGCCTGATAATCTGCGTGAAATAGCACATATCAGAGTAGAAAATCCCGAATCAAGTCTGCGTGATCTCGGTCTGCTTATGTCAGAGCCGTTATCTCGTTCGGGTGTAAATCACAGACTTGCTCGAATAGTCAGCTATGCTGAAAAACTAAAATCAGGAGAATAAAATGGCATTCACTCATTTACACGTACATAGTGAATACAGTCTGCTTGACGGTGCTTGCAGAATTGAACCTATGCTTGACAGAATAGTAAGTATGGGTCAGACTTCTGTTGCCATCACAGACCACGGTGTTATGTATGGAGTGATTGATTTTTATAAAGCCGCCAAAAAGAGGGGAATCAAACCGGTAATCGGCTGTGAAGTTTACGTTGCAGCAAGATCAAGATTTGATAAAGTTCATGGTATTGATAACGAAAGATATCACCTTGTTTTGCTTTGTAAAAATAATATAGGTTATAAAAACCTTATCAAACTTGTTTCTGAAAGTTGGGTTAACGGTTTTTATACCAAACCGAGAGTTGATAAAGATATTCTCGAAAAATACAGTGAAGGTCTGATTGCTCTTTCGGGATGTCTTGCGGGTGAAGTTTCAAGATTTCTCTTGCAAGATGATTATGACAGTGCTAAAAAAACTGCTCTTTGGTATAACAGTGTATTCGGAGAAGGAAATTACTTTATTGAAATTCAGAATCATAATCTTGAAGAGCAAATCAGAATTAATCCCGATTTAATAAGATTATCAAAAGAAACAGGTATCCCTCTCGTTGCAACAAATGACGCTCATTACGTTGAAAAAGACGATTACAAAATGCAGCAAGTTCTTATTTGCATCCAAACCAACCACACTCTCGGTGAGGATACGGGTCTTGAATTCGGTACACAAGAGTTTTATCTTAAAAGTGAAGAAGAGATGCTTGAAGCATTTCCAAGTTGCCCTGAAGCCGTTTCAAACACTGCATTAATTGCCGAAAGATGTAACGTTGAATTTGAATTCGGCAAAACGAAGCTTCCTCATTTTGAAGTTCCTGGCGGGTGGGATCATTTCGACTGGTTTTCAATGCTTTGCAATAAAGGTCTTGTTGAAAGATACGGTGAAAATCCTCCTGCAGAATACAGAGAGAGGCTTAATTATGAGCTTAACGTAATAAACAAGATGGGATACGTAGATTATTATCTCATCGTTCACGATTTTATAAGACAAGCTAAAGAAATGGGCATTCCTGTCGGACCCGGCAGAGGATCGGGTGCTGCAAGCATCTGCGCTTATTGCATTGGCATAACGGGAATTGACCCGATGAAACACAGTCTTCTTTTTGAACGTTTTCTTAATCCCGAAAGAGTCAGTATGCCTGACTTTGACGTTGATTTCTGCTTCGAAAGAAGAGGAGAAGTTATTGATTATGTTATTGAAAAATACGGTTCCGACCACGTTGCACAGATTGTAACGTTTGGTACTCTTGCCGCTAAACTTGCCGTCAGAGACGTCGGCAGAGCGATGGGTATACCGTATTCAACAGTTGATAACATAGCGAAACAGATTCCCAACGAGCTTAATATAACGCTCGATAAAGCTCTCAAACGCTCTGTTGAATTCAGAAATATATATGAGAGTGATGAAGAAGCCAAAGAGCTTATTGACCTTGCAAGAAAGATTGAGGGTATGCCTCGCCACGCTTCAACTCACGCGGCAGGCGTTGTTATCACTCACGATACGGTTGAGTCATATGTTCCTCTTGCAAGAAACGATGAGGCTATTGTTACCCAGTTTCCAATGACAACTCTTGAAGAGCTTGGACTTCTTAAAATGGACTTTCTCGGATTGAGAACTTTAACGGTTATCAGTTCTGCAGAAAAGATGATTAAAAAAACTAACCCTGATTTTAATATCAATAATATCAGTCTTGATGATAAAGCTGTGTTTGATATGATGTGTGCCGCACAGACCGAAGGTGTATTTCAGTTTGAATCAGGCGGCATGAGAAGTGTTCTTTCGCAATTAAAGCCTGAAAGTATTGAAGATCTGATTGCGGTTATTTCTCTTTACAGACCGGGTCCTATGGATTCTATTCCGACATATATACGCAACAGACACAATCCATCGCTCGTAACTTATAAAACTCCTGAGCTTAAAAATATTCTCGACGTTACCTACGGTTGTATGGTTTATCAGGAACAAGTTATGCAGATTTGCCGTGAACTTGCAGGGTATTCTTATGGCAGAGCTGATATTGTACGAAGAGCGATGAGTAAAAAGAAGCATGACGTTATGCTTCAGGAAAGAAAATATTTCATTCACGGTATGACCGATGATGAAGGAAATGTTATTTGTGAAGGCGCAATCAGAAGGGGAGTCAGCGAAAAAGCTGCAAATGAGATTTTTGATGAAATGATGTCATTTGCTTCGTACGCTTTTAATAAGGCTCATGCAGCTGCATACGCTTATGTAGCTTATCAGACTGCATATCTCAAATGTCATTACCCTTGTGAATTCCTTGCGGCATTGCTTACGAGCTTTCTCGATAACACAAATAAGGTTGTTCAATACATTGGAGAATGTTCAAGGCTCGGAATAAAAATTTTACCACCTCACGTCAATGAGAGCGATGATAATTTCTCTGTTGCAAACGGCAATATCCATTTCAGCCTTACTGCTGTTAAGAATCTCGGAAGAGGATTTATCCGCAGACTTTCAGAAGAAAGAGAAAGAAATGGTAAATTCAAGGATTTCTATGATTTCTGCAAGAGAATGTACGGTAAGGACTTCAACCGCAGAGCTATCGAGAGCTTGATTAAATGCGGTGCATTTGACGGACTCGGTGCTAATCGTAAACAGATGACTCTTGTGGTTGACAATATCATAGAAGAGCTTGAAAACGAAAAGAGAAGAAACGTTGACGGTCAGATCGGATTCGGTGATTTGTCTGCTTCGTATGATGAGCCTTCAAATGACGTTTCTGCAACGTTTTCATATCCGCAGGTAGAAGAATTCCCGAAGGACGTTCTTTTAAAATATGAAAAAGAAGTTGCGGGTATGTATCTTTCCGGTCATCCTATGGCTGATTATCTGCCGATATCACGTAAGCTTAAATGTGCAAAGGTTTCAGATATATTAAGCGGTGACGTTTATAAGGATAATGAAAGAGTCGTAATTCTTGGTCTCATATCATCAGTTAAAAGAAAAATAACAAAAAACGATTCCACAATGGCATTCCTTACCTTTGAGGATAATACAAGCGGAATCGAAACTATTGTTTTTCCCAAAACACTGACTGAAAATCCGACTTTATTTTATGAAGGTAACATCATTCTTCTTCGAGGCAGAATCAGTATGCGCGAAGATGAAGATACAAAAATAGTTTGTGAGTCGGTTGAAAAATGCCCTGATATCAATGATGTAGCAGAAGTTGAAGAATCTCCTGTTAAGTCAACGGGCAAAAAAGCTAAAGGACTTTTTCTTCGGTTTGATAATTCAGATTCACCGCAGATTGAGTGCTGCAGAAAACTTCTTGATATCTTTGACGGTGAAACACCCATCTATTATTATTTTGCTGATATTAAAGAATATAAGCGAAATCCGATAGGACAAAATATTGATGTAAATTCAGTTTTGCTTCGTGAATTAAGAAAGATTCTTGGTGATTCAAACGTTATTTTCAATGAATAACTTTTTTGTCAAAATCAGTCATAATAATTGACTTTATATCAGAAAAAGTGTATTATATCTTGTGAACAATTTTAAGGAGAGTAATTAAATGAAAACTATCGGCGTATTAACCAGCGGCGGCGACGCTCCCGGCATGAATGCGGCTATTCGTGCCGTTGTAAGAACAGCTTGTGAAAACGGAATGAAGGTTTACGGTATCAACAGAGGCTATGCAGG
>JAGBUT010000001.1 GCA_017630695.1 Clostridia bacterium | reverse complement strand
GTCTGGGTTATCCTCATCGAGCAGATCAAGATGATGGATAAGCTTCCCCTCACAATGTATCCCGGCGGCGGTACAGCAATGCTCACAGTCCGTCAGGTTGGTGAAGTTATCGTTGGTGCAGCTGAAAAGTCAAAGGGTGCAAAAGCATGGCCCATCTCCATGTACAACCAGACATGGAAGGAATTCCTCAAAATCGTTTATGCCGCAAGAGGTATGGGTGAGAACAGAAAGATTCTCAGCATTCCCGCATGGATGATGAGAATGGGTCTCGGTAAGGTTAAGAAGGAATATGCTGAAAAAGGCATCGAAAGCGGTATTGACGTTGACGGACTTGCAGATATTATGGCACGCAACCTCTTCATCGACAAGAAATATTCCGTTGAACTCGGTGCAACAGAGGACGATATCGTTTCTGCAATCACAGATTCAATCAAGGTAAGCCAGGCTGTTTTCGACGGCACTGCAAAGCTCCTTGAAATGAAGGGTGAATAATTAAAACATAAGTAAAAGGGGCTGTTAAACCAACAGCTCCCTTTTTCCGTTTTTAACTTTAGATTCTTACAAAGGTGATTAACTATGGCACAGCTTAAAATGTATTGGCTCAAAGGTACTCCCATTGCAGACCTGACTCTTCCCGAGGGCTATTCAATCGTTAATTATAAAGAATGCCTTGAAGACAAAATCGCATGGGTTGAGTGCTGTAAAAACGGTCTTGTCGGTGATAACTGCGTTCCCGAATTCTTCGACGAATGCGTTGCTGACGTTGACGATTGCGTACCTGAAAAGGACGTTTTCTTCCTCGACCACAACGGTGAGCATATCGGCACAATTGCCGCCATCTACCATCCCGACGAAAAAGAGGGTCAGGTTCATATGGTCGGTATCCGCACAGACTACAGAGGTAAGGGTCTCGGCAAATATATCAACAACGTTGCTGTTAAAAAACTCGCTGCTCAGGGTGCAGAATATATGTATCTCACAACAGACGAGTGGCGTATGGGCGCTGTCAAGAGCTATCTGACCGCAGGTTTTATCCCCGTTGAATACGACGAGGGGATGAAAGAACGCTGGGAATGGATGCTCTGTGAACTTGGCGTTGACGAAGTTGATATGGTCTACGAAGACCGTTCATTCTGCAGAAAAGTCCGCAAGGCAAAGACAATCCGTGTCGGTGTTGTCGGTGTAGGCAGAGGCAGAACAATGATTAACTTCTGCGACAACGTCAAAGGTGCAAAAACGGTTGCTATCTGCGATAATTATGATATTCTTCTCGACAAAGCAAAGAAAGACTATGCTGACCGAGATATCACTTTCTATGATAACTATGAGGATTTCCTCAACCACGATATGGACGTAGTTGTTCTTGCAAACTTTGCAACAGAACACGCTCCTTTTGCAGTAAAAGCTCTTGAAAAAGGCTTCCACGTTCTCAGTGAAGTTCTTCCCGTTCAGACAATGAAAGAAGCGGTTGAACTCATTGAAGCTGTTGAAAGAACAGGTAAAAAATATTTCTATGCAGAAAATTACTGCTATATGGGTGCCCCCAAGAAGATGAGACAGCTTTACCGTGAAGGCGCTCTCGGTGAATTCGAATACGGCGAAGGCGAATATCTTCATAACTGTGAGAGCATCTGGCACAACATCACGTTCGGTGATCCCGACCACTGGAGAAACACAATGCATGCGTGCTACTACTGCACACATTCTATCGGCCCCCTTATCCATATCACCGGCCTTAAACCTGTTAAGGTAACCGGTTTCGAGCTTCCTTTCAACTCAAGAATGGCAAGAATGGGTGCAAAAGCAGGTCATACCGGCATTGAAATGATTACCCTTGAAAACGGTGCAGTTCTCAAGAGCATTCACGGTGTAGGACCTTCAAGAAACTCTGTATGGTACAGCATTTACGGTTCAAAGGGCAGAATGGAATGCGCTCGTGAGGATGCTTGTGAAGAAGGTCACGTTAACGTGCTTTATTCAAACCTTGACGAGTTCGAAGGCGAAAACAAAAATGAACCCGAACTCATCTCAACGGGCGATACTTTCTCCCGCCTTGCTTCACCTTCAGGTCACGGTGGCTCCGACTGGTACGTTATGTATAACGTTATCGAAGCAGTCAGAGGCAGAGAAGATATGGACGTTATTGACGTTTATGAAGCAATGGATATGTTTATGCCCGGTATGTTTGCTTACCGTTCGGTTCTTCAGGGCGGTATTCCCCTTGACGTTCCTGATCTTCGCAAACCCGAAGAGAGAGAAAAGTGGAGAAACGATACCGAATGCACCGTTGCAAAGGTTGCAGGCGATATGCTTGTTCCCAGCTACTCCAAGGGTAACCCCGACGTTCCCGCAGAAATCTATGAAGGCATCAAAACCAAATTCGAAGAAGAATGGGCAAAAAAGATTGCCGAAAATAAATAAAAGGAGATTTTTTATGCAGGATAAAAAATACGTCAGCAAAAAAGAGCTGTGGATGTACGCTCTCGGTGCAGGCGGTCAGGGTATGATTTATGCCGCTATGTCAGGTAAAATCAGCGACTACTACACCAACGTGCTTCAGCTTGACCTGATGTTCGTTCTCATTCTTATGCTCGCAGCAAGAATCTGGGACGCAATCAACGACCCCCTTATGGGTATGATTGTTGACAGAAAATCGCTCAAAACAGGCAGAATGAGACCTTACATCATCATCGCAACTCCCATTATTTCGGTTCTCACAATCCTTATGTTCCTCAGCCCCAACCTCGACCCCGGTCCGCTTATGGCTTTCACAGCAACGGTTTACGTTCTTTGGGGTATGGCATATACTCTTGCCGACGTTCCTTTCTGGAGTCTGCCCAACGTTCTTACTCCCAACTCCAAGGAACGCAGTGACGTTATTTCCTTCACCAAGATTATCAACAGCATCGGCTCGGCTTTCCCTGAAATTTTCTTTGCCGTTGTTCCGATTATCGTCGGTCTCTTCATCAGTGAGGATACCGACCCCATCGCATTCGGTAAAACAAAATATCTCATCATCGCAATTCTTACCGTTGCCATCGGCGGCATTCTCTATATCAACAGCTACTTCCACATCAAGGAAAAGGTTGTTCTTCCCGATAAGAAGAAGGTGCCCGGTCAGCCCGGCAGCCTTTCAAGAATCTTCAAGTGCAAACCCCTTATGCTTGTTGTTATAATGGGTATTCTCTCAAGCGGCAGATATCTTGTTCAGGCAGCAGCAATCCACGTTGCACGTTACTCCTTCTATATCGGTCCCGAAATCACAGACGCTATGTCTCTTGCAGAGAAAACAAAGGCTTACGAAACAAGCATCAGCCTTGTTAACACCATTTTCCTCGTTTGCACAGTTGTAGGTATGTTCGGCACAACTCTCGTTATGCCCAAGCTTATGAGAAAATTCGACTATAAGAAAATCGTTATCGTAACCTGCCTTGCGGGCTTTGTTGCAAGTGTTCTTACAACCATTATCGGTTATTTCACAGGTCTTGCAAGCATCTACGTGCTCGCTCCCTTTATCATCATTCAGTCGATTCCTCTCGGCGTTATCAACGTTGTTTCTTACGCTATGATTTGTGACAGCCTTGACTATATGGAACTCTCAACAGGCCACAGAGAAAACGGTCTCGGTTCAGCTTGCCAGGGCTTCATCAACAAAATCGGCAACGCATTTGCAACCTCAGGCATTATCGTTCTCTACATGGCTATCGGCATGAATCCCAAGGATATGCTTTCAAGCGAAACCATCAAGTTTGCTTTTGATATCGCAATGGATCAGAGATTCTCAATGTTCCTTCTCGTTTCACTTATCCCCGGTATCAGCATGCTCCTTTGCGCAATTCCCATGTTCTTCTATAAGATTGCAGGCAAGGAAAAAGAAAAAATGCTTGCAGAACTTAAGGTGAAGCGTGAAAAAGAAGGCTTCACCGTTACAGAATAATTTCTTCTATCCGTCGGGGCAGGTAACGGCACCTGCCCCGATAATCGGGTAAATCAAGCCGTTTATAAATTTGAAAACAATATCTTTTACATAAATATTCTTATCCTACGGAGGCGATTCCTTTGTCCCAGAAAAAAGATTTGAGAAATATTGCTATCATCGCTCACGTTGACCACGGCAAAACTACTCTCGTTGACGAATTGCTCAAGCAAAGCGGTATTTTCCGCGATAACGAGGTTGTAGCAGACCGTGTTATGGACTCAAACGATCTTGAACGTGAAAGAGGCATCACAATTCTTTCAAAAAACACTTCAGTTCATTATAAAAACACAAAAATCAACATTGTTGACACTCCCGGTCACGCTGATTTCGGCGGTGAGGTTGAGCGTATCCTTATGATGGTTGACGGCGTACTTCTTCTCGTTGACGCATTTGAAGGCTGTATGCCCCAGACAAGATTCGTTCTCAAGAAGGCTCTCGTCCTCAAGAAGAAGGTTCTTGTTGTTATCAATAAGGTTGACAGACCCAACGCAAGACCCTACGAGGTTGTTGACGAAGTTCTTGACCTTTTCATCGACCTTGGTGCAGACGAAGATCAGCTTGAATTCCCCGTTGTTTATGCAAGCGGCAGAGACGGTTATTCAAGCCTCGACCCCAATGCCAGAGAAGGCAATATGCAACCTCTTTTTGATGCTATTCTTGAAAACATCGATGCTCCCTCAGGTAATCCCGACGCTCCTCTTCAGGTGCTTTTCTCAAGCCTTGATTATGATGATTACGTTGGCAGAATCGGTGTCGGCAGAGTTGAGAGGGGACGCATCAGAAAAAATCAGTCCATTGTTCTCTGTAAGGATGACGGAAACCGCCAGAACGTAAAGGTTTCCCGTCTTTATCAGTTCGAAGGTCTTGCAAGAGTTGAATGCGAAGAAGCTGAAGCAGGCGATATCATCTGCGTTTCAGGTATTGACGGCATCAACATCGGTGAAACTGCTTGTGACCCCGAAAACGTTGAGGCTCTTCCCTTTATCAAGATTGACGAGCCCACAATTTCTATGAACTTCATCGTTAACGACAGCCCCTTTGCAGGTAAAGAGGGTAAGTTCGTTACCTCCAGAAACGTGCGTGACCGCCTCTTCAAAGAGGTTGAAACCAACGTAAGTATGAGAGTTGAAGAAACCGACAGCACTGATACCTTTAAAGTTTCGGGCAGAGGTGAGCTTCATCTTTCAATCCTCATTGAAACTATGCGCCGTCAGGGCTATGAATTCCAGGTTTCGAGACCCAAGGTTATCTTCAAGGAGCAGGATGGTCAGCTCCTCGAGCCTATGGAAATCCTTATCGTTGAAGTGCCCGAACAGTACGTCGGTGCTGTTATTGAAAAACTCGGTTCACGCAAAGGTGAGCTTGAAAATATGGGTGCCCGTGACGGCGGCTCAACACATCTTGAATTCCGTATTCCTTCAAGAGGTCTTATCGGCTACAGAGCTGAATTCCTCACAGACACAAACGGCAACGGCATTATGAATCAGCTCTTTGACGGCTATGCACCTTATAAGGGTGATATCGTTACCCGTGAAAGAGGCTCGATTGTTGTTCACGAAACAGGTGTCAGCACCGCTTACGGACTTTTCAACACTCAGGACAGAGGCAGACTCTTCATCCCTGCAGGTGTTGACGTTTACGAAGGTATGATTGTAGGCGAATGTGCAAAGAATGAAGATATAGTTTGTAACGTTTGCAAAACAAAACACCTCACAAACACCCGTGCTTCAGGCTCAGACGATGCTCTGCGCCTTATTCCTCACAGTGTTCTCAGCCTTGAACAGTGCATGGAATTCATCAAGGACGATGAGCTTCTCGAGGTCACACCAACCTCTCTTCGTCTGCGTAAGCGCATCCTTTCAAAGGAGCTTCGTATGAAGCAGCAGTTCAAGAAAAAATAATTCACAGCAAGGATTTTTCGATGGTAATCAATAACAAAACAGCTGTCGCCCTCGGCAGCTTTGACGGTTTACACACAGGTCATATGTCGGTCATTGCCTGCGCTCTTTCATTCAAAGAGTGTGGGTTAACTCCGCTTGTTATGCTCTTTGATTCCCATCCTTTGAAAGTGCTTTCAGGCAAGGCTCCTGCAGAAATTCTTCAGCCTTCTCTGCGTAACGAAATTCTTGACAGCAGGGGAGTCGGAAAAGTTTTTATTTCTTTTGAAGAAATAAAGAACCTTTCCCCCCGTGAATTTTTTACCGAAATTCTTATCAAGAAGCTCAACGCAGGTGCCGTTTGCTGCGGCAACAACTACCGCTTCGGCAAAAACGGAAGCGGTGACACAAATGAGTTAT
>JAGBUT010000287.1 GCA_017630695.1 Clostridia bacterium | reverse complement strand
TAAATATATGAAAATAACCCTTCGTGAAAGAAACGGCGGAATGTATATCTCCTCGATTCAGTCTGTTGACGGTCAGGAGGTTATCGGCAGTATGCCTGCAACAAGAGCGCCTGAAATCGAAACGGCAACGGAAACTCCTGCAGTACCCACTCTGCCCGAGATTCAGACCTCGGCAGTTGCTGTTACTGACAAAGACGGTGAAGAGGTTACAGATGCAAGCGGTGTTGCCGTAACAGAAATCGTAACAATAGTTCCCGAAACGGTAACGGGTGAAGAAACAACAACAGAGCCCATAACCGAGATTATCACAGGGGAAAGCATTACCGAAGAGGAATAAATAATGGAATTTTTTGATAAACACGCGAAGTCGCTTGAGTTTGATAAAGTTCTTGAAAAGCTTGCGCAATTCACAAGCTGTGAGGATGCCAGATACAATGCGCTTCATCTTAAACCCGAAACGAATCTGGAACTTGCAAGAGCTTTGCAGAGCCAGACGGCGGATGCTCATATGCTTCTTGCTCGTTTCGGCGGTCCTTCATTCGGAGGACTGAAAAACGTAAACAACGCTCTCTCCAGAGCGAACGCAGGAAGTGTTCTCAACACAAAAGAGTTGCTTGATATCGGCGGAGTACTTCGTGTTATCCGTACTCTTTCACAGTGGAGAGCTTCAAATGCGGGCGTGCCGAGTGTTCTTGACCCTTTGTTCAATGCACTCGTGCCGAACAGATTCCTTGAATCCGCAATTTTTAATGCAATCATTTCCGAGGAAGAAATTTCGGATAACGCATCGCCTGCTCTTGCAGAAATCAGACGTAAAATCAGAGTTCAGGAATCAAAGGTCAGGGAACAGCTTGAAAAATTCACACGCTCCCAGACTCATTCGAAATATCTTCAGGAAAACATAATCACCCAGAGAAACGGCAGATACGTTGTTCCCGTCAAAAATGAGTATCGCAGTGAGGTGCCGGGTCTTGTGCACGATACCTCATCAAGCGGTGCAACGGTTTTTGTTGAGCCGATGGCAGTTGTTGAAGCAAATAACGAAATACGTGTGCTTCAGTCAAAGGAAAGAGAAGAAATAGAGCGTATTCTCTATGAGCTTTCTGCTTCCGCAGGTGATTTTGCCCAGAGCATCAAAAACAGCTATGAGTGTGCCCTTGAACTCAATCTCATCTTTGCGAAAGCACAGTATGCTTACAATATCAAAGCAGGAACACCGATTCTTAATGATAAGGGCATAGTTAACCTTCGTCAGGCAAGACATCCGCTTATTGACCCCAAAAAGGTTGTTCCCGTTGACATAATGCTCGGCAAGGATTTTGATACCCTTGTCATTACGGGTCCCAATACGGGCGGTAAGACTGTTTCAATCAAAACAATCGGTCTGCTTTCGATGATGGCAATGTGCGGCCTTATGATTCCTGCAGGTGACAGAAGTGAGATTTCGGTGTTTACCGAGATTCTTTCGGATATCGGTGACGAGCAGTCGATTGAGCAGTCGCTCTCAACCTTCTCGGCACATATGACGAATATTATAAGTATTATCAATACCGCAGGTGAAGGCAGTCTTGTGCTTATCGATGAGCTCGGTGCAGGCACAGACCCCGTTGAGGGTGCGGCACTTGCTATGGCGGTGCTTGAAGCTCTTCACGAAAAGGGTGCTAAAATCGCTGCAACAACTCACTATGCAGAGCTTAAAGCGTATGCGCTTGAAACTCCGAGAGTTGAAAACGGTTGCTGTGAATTCGACGTTGCAACGCTTCGACCCACGTACCGTTTGCTGATTGGTGTGCCCGGCAAATCAAACGCTCTCGCAATCAGCGACAGACTCGGTCTGGATAAATCTGTTATCGCCAGAGCAGAGGAGCTTGTTTCGGTTGAAAACAAAGAGTTTGAAACTGTTGTTGACCGCCTTGAAGAAACAAGAGTCCGTATGGAGGGCGAATTTGAAAGAGCAAGAGTTCTTGCCGAAAAAGCAGAAACCGAGAAGGCTGAAGCAGAAAAGCTGAAAGCTGAAATCGCAAAGCTCCGTGAGCAGGAAATGGAGAAAGCCCGTTCGCAGGCGCTTCGTGTTGTTGAGGCTGCCAAGCGTGAGGCATATGCACTTATGCAGGAGCTTGAAAAGCTCAAAAAAGAGCAACAAAAAACAAAGGATGCCGCAGAACTTGCAAGAAGAGCAAAGTCGATGGTCAAAAAGGGTGTTGAGGCGATTGATTCAGCTGCTGACCCGATTATCGGAATCGAGGATGACGACGGCAACTACGTTCTCCCGAGGGCACTTGTTGCAGGTGACACAGTTATAATCCGCGATATCGGAAAAACTGCAAAGGTTATTTCACCTGCGGATAAAAACGGTAACGTTGAAGTGCAGGCAGGCTCAATCAAAACGAGAGTCAAGCTTTCAAATCTGCGTCTTTGTGAAAACGTTCCCAAGAAAAAAGAAACAAAGCCAATGCCGAGAGTGCACGGTGAGAGCCGTCTGAATATGGCGGCATCAACAAGGCTTGATTTAAGAGGTATGACCGTTGACGAATGCCTAATCGAGCTTGACCGATTTATCGATCAGGGACTTCGCACGGGTCTCAACGAATTCACCGTTGTTCACGGCAAGGGTACGGGTGCTCTGAGGAGCGCAGTTACGAGATATCTGAAGGCATCCCCCTTTGTTAAATCGAGCCGTCTGGGCGTCTATGGTGAGGGTGAAGACGGTGTTACAATTGTCACTTTGAAGTGATGCGTAAAAACGGTAGATTTGTCGAAAAAAATCGCTTTTTCTGACAGAAATTATACCGTCTGTAAAGTTTGTGTGCTTTACAGAGATGGAACACCGTGAGCGTGTAAAAAAGTTTTCCACACTCAGAATGTGGAAATGTGGATATATCTTGTGTCGAGCAGAGATTTTTTCCACAATAGATTGAAATTCCACATTTTTTCTGTCAAAAAAGTGAGAAAAATGTGGAAAACCGACCCTTAAAACAGTAAAAATTACACTTGACAAGTGCATATATTTCTTGTATAATACTGACCTGTAAAGCAAACATACTTTACAGGTCGGCTGTTTTTTCTGACCTCACGGTGAGAAAATAACAACCGCCTTGATTTTTGCTCATTTTCAGGCAAATACCGCATTTTTGGTGCGAATTCAGAGGAAGGAGGGTCTGATATGGCAAAGAATTATGAGATGGCTGTGCTCATCGATTTTTACGGTGAAATGCTTACGGCAAAGCAGCGTGATTTTTTGGAATACTATTATAATGATGACCTTTCTCTTTCCGAGATTGCTGAAAACGAGGGCATAACCCGTCAGGGTGTCAGAGATGCAATCAAGAGAGCGGAAACCCAGCTTAAGGATATGGAGTCTCGCCTTGGTATGGCAAAGAGATATGAAGAAATCAGATCAGGTCTTGCCGAGATTATTGAGGTTTCCAATCAGATTGCTGAATACAATCTGCGTCACAGTCTCTCAAAAGAGATTAACGATTTCAGCGTGCAGATCAAAGCTGCGGCAATGACAATGCTTGAAAGCTGATAATTATTACATACTATATTATTATGATAAGAGGTGAGTGCTTTGGCATTTGAAGGCCTTTCAGAAAGACTTGAATCTGCATTCCGAAATCTGAGAAGCAAGGGCAGTCTTACAGAGTCCGACGTGCGCAGTGCAATGCGTGAGGTACGTATGGCTCTGCTTGAGGCGGACGTTAACTATAAGGTTGCCAAGGACTTCACCAATGCGGTAACCGAAAAAGCCATCGGTGAAAAGGTTATGGAAAGCCTTACACCCTCACAGATGGTTATCAAAATAGTCCGCGAAGAGCTTGTTGCTCTTATGGGCGGCACAAACAGCCGTCTTGCCTATGCAAACCATCCGCCAACAGTTATCCTGATGTGCGGTCTGCAGGGTTCGGGTAAAACAACCCACTGCGCAAAGCTCGCATTAAAGCTTAAAAAAGAAAATCACAGACCGCTTCTCGTGGCCTGCGATATATACAGACCTGCGGCTATCAAGCAGCTTCAGGTTGTCGGTGAGCAGGTTGACGTTCCCGTTTTTGAAATGGGTCAGACCGATCCCGTCAGAATCGCAAGAGATGCAATTGCTTTTGCAAAAGACCACGGCAACGATTACGTGATTCTCGATACAGCGGGTCGTCTTCACGTTGATGAGGAGCTTATGAATGAGCTCAAATCCGTCAAGGCTGAGGTTAAACCCCACGAAATCCTTCTTGTTGTTGACGCGATGACGGGTCAGGATGCAGTTAACGTTGCAACCTCGTTCGAC
>JAGBUT010000023.1 GCA_017630695.1 Clostridia bacterium | reverse complement strand
GAAAAAGCTGCAATATTATCCTGCTCATATGCGGCACACAATATAAAACTTTTCACGGTTATATTATGAGTGATACTATTTAAAAAGTCAAGAAAAACTTTTGAAATATTAAAAATACTCTTGACAAACGAACATATGTTCACTATAATCAATAGCATCACTATTAAAAATGGTGGTGCAGATAACTTGCGGGTATCTGCGGCTGCCGTCACTGAAAAGGAGGATGACTATGGATTACTGCAATGACGACGCACTTTTTAATTACCCCGATGAGGATGAAATCACTGCGGCACAAAAGCTTTGCTGCGGACGTTGCTGCACGGCTTGTGAATCGCCTGCGGAATATGCGTGGCGAAAGCGTGACGTTGATATGTCCGTTTTGCTTGAATATGCAATAAAAAACGAGCTGAGCGAAGCGGAGCAGATAACGGTGAGGGAGAGGTGGTTTGATTCTTTGAGCGTTGCTGAAATTGCAACGAAGAGGGGAATCAGCACCGCTTCTGTTAGCGTAACGCTCAAACGAGCGCAGGATAAACTGCACCACGCTCTCGGCTACATTGTTAAATATCAGCAAGGATTAACCGACGAAACCATTGTGCCGATGATTATCGGCAGAGCCCGTGTTATTGCTGCGGCAAGGAATTCTTCGGGCACAAGCTTATCGCAGAGAGTACGCAATCTTCGTCTTTCGCAGAATCTCTCAAGAGCTGCTCTTGAGAGGGCAACTTCAATTTCTTCGGGCAGGATTATTGCAATTGAATCGGGCAGAACCGATCCCGATATCAGTGAGCTTGAAACTCTTTGCGAATTTTTCGGAGTGACGGCTGATTACATAATTAAAGGAGATAAATATGACAGAAAATAAATCACTTTATGATCTCGGTCTTGAATATGAAACTGCGGCGGCAACGGTCAAAAGCAGAATCGATGCCAAAACAAAGCAGCTCAACGCATTGCCTGACAGTATCTGTTCAAACGAAGCCTACGTTCTGAAAAGCGAACTGAACACTCTTTATTCGGAATACCGTCAGGCAAGGGATACTGCGGAATATCTCAAAAAATATTATTCGCCCGAAGGCCTCGTTTCGTGGGGAGGTGTATTCTTTTGAGAATTATCAAAGCGATAATTGACGGCGAAAATAACTTTGTTATTGAAAAAGCCGAGGGCTACGTCGGTGAACAGAACGCCGAAATGATTGAGATTGATATCGGCAATTTTTCACAAGGAAATTATGACTTTTACGTGCTGAATTTCGATAACGGAATTTCGGAAGGATGCTTCCCCTCAAACGTTATCAGTACCGCAGAGGATGAGCCTGCATATATTGATAACGGGGTAATTTATTGCCCGATTGATGCTTCGCACACTGCAACGGGCAACCTGAAAATTCAGCTTGAAGCTCATAAAACGGTTGACGGCAGAGTGACCGTCAAGAAATCCTCGATTGCCTTTATTTCATTCGGAAATTCGCTTATGGGTCAGGGGAACGCTCCTGCTCATTCAAATCCGTTATACGAGCGTCTTGCCGATGCGGAGGGCAGAATTACCGATGCGCAGGGCAGGATTGTTGATGCTGAAAACAGAATTGCCTATGCGGAGAACAGAATTACAGATTCAGAGGCAAGAATTACAGATTCAGAGAGCAGGATTGCAAATTCGGAGGGCAGAATTGCCTCGGCAGAAAGCAGGATTGCAGACATCGAAAGAGAGAATTTCGGCTCTTCAATCGAAGGTGTCAGGAGCCGTGTTACGGCACTTGAAAACAGTGCCGAAGAGTCGGATGAACTCATCGGAAATCTCGGCAGACGTATTTCTGCTGTTGAAGGCTATAAAATTCCCGAAAGGTTCAGCAATCTCAATCAGAAAATAGCCGTGCTTGAAAATGATTTTGAAGATCTTGATACTTCAATCGAAGGGGTCGAGAACCGTGTTAAAGTGCTTGAAAGCAGTGACGAAGAGTCGGACAGACTCATAGAAAATCTCGGCAATCGTATTTCTGCCGTTGAAGGCTATGAGATTCCCGAAAAGTTCAGCACCCTCGATCAGAAGGTGGCAGAGCTTGAAAACAATTTTGAAAATTTCGAACCTGAGATTACTCTTCCCATTGCTTCCGATAACACTCTCGGCGGTGTGAAATTAAATGGTCATTCAGAGTTTTCGGCTGATGAGAACGGATTCCTTAAGTTAAGGTACGGAAATATGGATATGCATTCGCTTACCGCTATGATTGCCGTTGCACTTTTCAATAAAATCGGTGTGGTTGAAACGGTTGTAGGCAACACGGTTGACGATATTTCGGCTTCTGTACTTGACTTTTCGTGGAGACTTCTGAGCGGAACGCTTGAAGCAGCTGTATTCACAGCTTTTAAAAACGGAAATATTACGTGGGCAAACGAAAATTATGATGAAGTAACGTGTGAAATCAGTGCGAATACCGTATGCGTTCTCAAAGTTATTGACGGTGAAATGAAGCTTGAAACGTATGCGAGTGATGCTCTGAGAACTCTTATTCTGGAGGGAATTTGATTTGAATAAGAAAATCTGTATTATTGTGGGTCACGGCAAATCGGCAAACGGCGGATATGACAGCGGTGCCGTCAGCCCCGACGGCAGATATCAGGAGTTCAGAATCGCAAAGGAAATTTCAAAATATGCGGCTGATTATCTCGGCTGCGACCTGATGAATTACGGCGGCAATCTCTATCTGACCGAGAGGATTGCGGCAGTCAACAAAGCCGACTATGATTTCATTGCCGAAATTCATCTCAATGCAGGCGGCGGCACGGGTACGGAGTGCTTTTATTACAACGGCTCACCAACGGGTCTGAAAGTTTCGAAATCGGTGACCGAGGAGATTTCAAAGGAATTTTCGGTGCGTAACCGAGGTGCAAAAGTCCGCCTTAACAAAAGCGGAAAGGATTATTTTGCAATAATCAGAGACACCAGACCCACCGCAATTCTGATTGAAACGGTTTTCATCGATAATGCCGATGACGTAAAGCTTGTCAGCACAAAGCAGGGGCAGAAAAGATGCGGCGAAGCAATCGGCAGAGCGATCGAAAAAACACTCGGCACAAACGAAAAATTCAAGGTCAGAATAAACGCAGACAGCCTTTATATCCGCAGCGGTGCAGGTCCGGATTATCAGGCTGTCGGGGTTGTTAAAAAAGGCGAAATTCACGAGATAATTCAGACGGATTCATCGGGCAAGTGGGGTAAACTTGCCGACAGAAGAGGTTGGATTTCGCTCAATTCAAAATACATCGGGAGGATTTAATGGAAACAGACGCAATTTTTTCATTTCTCGGCTCTGCACTCGGCTGTGTTGCAGGTATTCTCACCTCGCAGAGGCTCACGGTTTACCGCATCCAACAGCTTGAAGAAAAGGTCAACAAGCATAACAACCTTGTTGAGCGAATGACCGTTAACGAAATGAAAATCAAGAATATTGAAGAAAAAGTGAAATGTGAGGTGTGCAGCCGTGACTAAAATCAAAGAAATTCTTATCAGCCTGCGAGCAGTAACACCTGCAACGTGGGTGAGACTCGTGATGCTTATCGCATCGGTTATCGGTGTTGCCGTAAGACTTTTCGGGGGAGACTTCTCTGCGGAGAATGAAGAGGCAGTAAAAGACGTTGCGGCTATAGTTGTGCTTGTAATCACCTCTGCGGCGGCTTACTGGAAGAATAACTCCTTCACGGAAGCGGCTCAGGCGGCGGATTCGATTCTTGCGGCACTTAAACGAAATAAATAAAACTTTATAAATACCCCTTGACAAAACGGTGGACGTTAATATATAATAGCACCTGCACTTGAGTGCAATATATGGACGTTTAGCTCAGCTGGTAGAGCATTCGCTTGACGTGCGAAGGGTCAGCGGTTCAAGTCCGTTAACGTCCACCAATGAAAAAACCTCTTTTGTTTAAAAGCAAAAGGGGTTTTTTTATTTCATATTCCAAAGGAGTATTTCATATTACGCAGCAACGTTTCATTCAGCATATTATAATATTTGCAGAGGTGATTCGGATGGGTGCGAAGTCTTTGATTTCTGCGTTTTCAGGGAGAAAAACCGATTTTTTTCTGAAAAATAAGATAAAATCCGTTATATTTTGCAAAAATTGTTGACCTCTTATATAAATAAGAGTATAATTAATCTACAAACAAGGTTATCTGAATAACCTGAAAAAGAAAGGGGTATATTTATGATTTGTCCCAATTGCGGAAAAGAACTTGAAGGCAATTTCTGCGGCGAATGCGGTTTTAAGGCTGTTGAAGAAAACGTTGTTGCAGCCGAAGAAAACACAGCAGTTACCGAGGAAGCTGTTGCTCCTGCTGAAGCTCCTGCAGAGGCAATCGAAGAAGCTGTTGCTGTTGAAGAATGCCAGGCAGAACCCACACCCGAAGTTGCAGCAGAGGCTGCACCCGAATTCGTTGCACCTGCATTTGAAGAAGCTGCACCGAAGAAAAAGTCAAAGGCAGGCCTTATTATCGGCATAATCGTTGCTGTTCTCGTTGTTCTGGGCGCAGCTGCTGCCGCTTTCTTCTTTTTCTTCTTTAACAAGGGAACCGGAGCAGAAATTCGCTCAATGTATATCAAAGACAACGCTCTTTATCTCATCAAGGAAGAGGACGATAAGCAGTCCGTTCTTGTTGCAGAGAACCTTTTCGAAGATGAAGATAAGATGAACTTTTTCTATTTCAGCGCTGTTGACTACGCTGACGGTGAGAAAAAGGTTTACTATCCCCAGAAGATCAATCCTGCGGAAGATTCCTTCTCTCTCTATTGCAAATCAACCAACGGCAGCGACGATCCCGTTAAACTTGCAGAGGACGTAGTTATGTATTCTGCATCGGATGACGGTAAATACGTTGTTTACCTCGACACTGAAGGCGGTTTATATCTTCACAATATGTCCGAACGCAAGAAGATTTCCGAGGACGTTGATGAATATTGGATAGCTGATGATTTCAGCAGGTTTGCATTCGTTGTTATCAAGGAAACAGATGACGATACTAAAGAAGAAAAGGGCGACCTTTACATTCAGCCTATCGACGGTGAAAAGAATAAGATTGATTCCGATATCACAAATATCGTATATTCCAGCGCCAACCTCGACGAATTCCGTTACATAAAGGGCGGCACTCTTTACGTCAAGAAAGACGGCGTTGACAAGGTTAAGATTGACACAGACGTTGCTACTGTTGTATACAGCGAAGAAAACGGTGCAATGTATTACACCAAGAAAGAGGATGCCAAAGAAAAGACAGGTACTCTTTACGATTTCGTTACTGACCCCGAGGATCTTATTCAGGCTGACGAATCTCTCAGCTACTATTCATCCGACTACAAGACATGGAACGAAGCTCTCTACAGAAAGTGGGCAAGAGAAGGTCTCAAGAATTCCTACGTTTCATTCGATACATCCGTTCTCTATTACTATAACGGTGAAACAAGCGTAGTTGTTAACAAGAGCTACGTTTCATATGATGCTTCTTCTGACGGCACACTCATCATCACAAGCTATGATGACGTTAAGCTCAACGAAGTTTCAATCAACGGCTTTGTTGATTCAATCGACGAGCAGGAGCACTTCAGAGAGAATCTTGAAAAGTACAACAAGACAATCAGCAAGGTTGAATATCTTAACTATGCATTCTTCGATGAATTCCGCGATATGATCGTGGGCGCTTACGAATCAGGCAAGAACGTTTACCTTGTAAAGAACGGCGAAACCGTTGCAATCGATAACGAAAACGGCGAAAACTTCAAGTTTGACGATGCCGGTAACGTATATTACTATACCGAAACAGACGCTGAAAAGAAAATCGGCGACATTCATTTCGTTAAGATTGAAAAGGGCGCAGTCGTAAGTGACGAAGTATTTGACAGCGACGTTTACGACAAGGAATTCAGTATCTTCAGCGGCATCGGCCCCGTATACCGCAAGGAATACAAAGAAGGCACATACGACCTCTATGCAAACAAGACTCTTGTAGCATATGACGTTAGCGGTTACAGAACAGGCGGCGACAAGAAGCTTATCGTTACAACCGATTACGATAGTGAAAACTACACAGGCTCAATCTGGCTTTGGGAAAACGGCGAAAAGGTTAAGATTGCCGATGACGTTGCAACATCCCATATCGTTATTGGTGAAGACGACGTTATTTACTACTATCTTGACTATTCAGCAGAAAACAACAGAGGCGACCTTTACGGCTTCAAAGACGGTGAAAGCATAAGAATCGACTATGACGTTGTTGACGTATTCAACGTTATCCTCAACGGCAAATACAGACTCATTTTCTGATTGGCTGAATTCTGAATTTTAAACCAAAGGCGGTACCGCAAAACGGTGCCGCCTTTTTGTTATTTTAAAAACAGATAATATATCACACCGTAAATCACGGCGGCAAGGGTGCCGTAGACGAGCACGGGACCTGCGATTTTGAACATATTTGCGCCCGTGCCGAGGATTCTGCCTTCGCTTTTGAATTCAAGAGCAGGGGAGACAATCGAGTTTGCAAACCCCGTTATCGGCACAATCGTGCCTGCACCCGCAACAACGGCAACGTTATCGAATACTCCCAACCCCGTCAGCACTGCCGAGAGAACAATCAGCGAAACGGGTACGAGCAGTTTAACGTCGTCTGGCGACATTCCGTATTTTTCGCAGAGCATCGAAACCCCTTCTCCGAGGGTGCATACGAGACCTCCGATTGTGAATGCGAAGAATCCGTTTTTAAGTTTATTGCTCGGCGGTGATGCCTTTTTTGCCATATCTCCGTAGTCTTTTTTTGATATTGCCATTAAAATTCCCCCGATATTGTTATCGTTTTCCGAATTATCTTTCCCCCAAAGCA
This sequence comes from Clostridia bacterium, assembly GCA_017630695.1. Lineage (GTDB taxonomy): Bacteria > Bacillota > Clostridia > Oscillospirales > Acutalibacteraceae > CAG-177. Next base: position 524 of record JAGBUT010000023.1, on the reverse strand, counting down.
TTATGTTATACAAATAATGTATTATTTACATTGACATTGACAAAGAAAAAGTATAAGATGTATTATGTAAAAATTTGAATTGGAGTGATACCAATGGCAGTTAAAAAGTTAAAGTATTTTGCAGGCGGCAAGTGGCTTGAATCTTCCTGCGAAAAGTATATGGACGTTTATAATCCCAGCACGGGCGAAGTTATCGCACAGACTCCCTGCTGCACAAAGGACGAAGTTAACGAAGCTATCGCTTGCGCAAAGGAAGCTTTCAAGAGCTGGTCTGATACTCCCGTTATGAAGAGAGTTCAGGTTATCTTCAAATTCCGTGAGCTTCTCGAGGCTCATATGGATGAGCTCACCGAAATCTGTGCAAGAGAGCACGGCAAGGTATGGAGCGAAGCAAAGGGCGATATCCTCAAGGTTAAAGAGCCCGTTGAACTTGCTCTTTCAGCACCCTCACTTCTTATGGGCGAAGCTCTCCGTGATACTTCAATGGGTTACGATACAACTCTTTACAGAGAACCCGTTGGCGT
>JAGBUT010000286.1 GCA_017630695.1 Clostridia bacterium | reverse complement strand
TGCAACGTAAATTGTGAAGAATACGAGGAAAACAAGTGCGCAGATAATCTGAAGAGCAGGGCTCTTTGCAAGAAAGCGGTTTGAAAGATACTGGGGAACTGTGATTGAGTCGTTTGCAGCCTGCGAGAATTTACGGAGTCTGCGAGCAACGAAAATCCAGTTAGCGGCAGTACCGAGAGCAAGACCGATACCGATCCAGACCTGACCCATGCCGAAGGCAAGGATGCTGCCGGGGAAGCCCATAAGGAGCCAACCGCTCATGTCGGATGCCTGTGCGCTGAGGGCGGTAACCCAGGGACCCATTGAACGGCCTCCGAGGAAATAGTCCTTTTCACCGCTATCCTTCGACTTGAAGAAAAAGAAGAGGCCGATGCCGAGGACAGCAACAAAATAACAAATGAATGCTATAAGCTGTGAGTTCATAATGAATAACCTCCATAAAAATTAAAAAGTAGAAATATATTAACAGATAATGAACACATATGCAATACGGACTGTATTTTAGAACGCAGTTCATACTAAAGTCGCAACAAAACAAAAACCGCCTTGATAAACAAGACGGTAAATATAGAATAATTATTGTACCGAAATTTCAATGAAAAAAAGACTTTCAAATTATTTCTCGGTTTTGAAGCCGTTGAGGAACATCGGCAGAAGATATTGCGAATAATTGCAGAGCGAATAGTTTCCGTTACAGATGCACCAGTCGTAAAGCAATGCCCTTTCGAAAAGAGCATATGCCTTGAGGATTTCGTTTGTGGAAACGTCGGAACGGAGCTGGCCGTTCTGCTGACCGTGAATGATGATTTTGCGAAGAAGCTTGAAGTAGGTTCTGCTGTTATCGAGCAGATGTTTTTCCCCCGTTGTTATGAGCTGAGTTGAATACATTCTCGCAAGAAGGTCGAGCGAGATGCGGTTTTCAATCATAAAAAACAGCTCTTTGTTAAGGTCGACGAGCGTTTTGAATGCGTCACCGTCAAAATTAATTTCGCTTTCAAGAGATTCATATTTATCATCGAAAAGATAGGAAAGGGTTGAAAGAAGCGCATCCTTACCGCTGAAATGATGATAAAACGTTCCTTTTGAAGTTTCGGAACGCTCAACAATATCTTCAATTGTTGTGTTTTCGTATCCGTTCTCATAGAACAATTCCCACGCAGCATTAATGATTTTCATACGGGTGTTTTTCGAGTCTTTTCTCGGCAAAGCTGTCACCGCCTTTCTGAAACTATCATATCACAAAAGATGAACCAAATCAATTAAAATATCAGAACCAGCTTGTTATGAAGATTTCGAGACCTATAAATATAAGGATTGCGCCTCCGAAAATTCCTGCCTTACCCGCAAGTTTTGTGCCTGCTTTTTTGCCGATTGAAATACCTGCAAAGCAGATGAAGAACGTTACAACACCGATGAGAAGGCAGGCAACAAGAGCTTGAATAAGGTTATAGTCTGCAATGGTGAAGCCGACTGAAAGTGCGTCGATTGAAGTGGCAACACCCTGAATAAGAAGTGCTAAAAAACCTACGGCGGGCTTTTCTTCGTCGGATTCTTTGTTTTTGATTCCGTCATAAAGCATTTTGCCGCCTATGTAACAAAGAAGAACGAGGGCAATCCAGGGAATGAGTTTTTCGAACGCTTTGAAATACTGTGCGATTGTTGAAACGCAAATCCAGCCTATCATCGGCATAGCGAACTGAAAAAGAGAGAAGATGCCTGCAACACCGAGCATTTTTGATTTTTTCATTTGGGGTTCGTTCAGCCCGTTTGCAAGGGAAACGGAGAACGCATCCATTGCGAGACCGACACCGAGGAGAATACTGTTAAAAAAGAAAGAGAATCCGAAATTCATTTTAAAATTCCTCCGAACATAAAAAAATCCAAGCACGGCAAACCGCACTCGGTGTCTGGAAAAAATAAAAAGACTCCATGCGCGGCCGTCGGGCTTTACATGAGTCTCGCAAATTAAAACAAGCCAGACCGAAAGGTCAGTATGTTGACTTGTTACGCATAGGGCGCTTGCTACTCCCTCATATTTTTTTACAATATATCATATCAAATGATAAGTGTCAATAGTTTGCGGCAAAGGTTTTGCCAAGGTCGAACGTTTTGGTGTTAATAACAAAATAAATGAACAAAATTCGGACAAATTTTATCCTGCAAAGTATTGCATTCTTTTATAAATATATAGTATAATAAACAAGGTTAATTTTAATTCATTGTATAAAGCTTCAAGGAGGAAGATTTTATGAAAAAAGTCGGAATCATCATGGGCAGTGACAGCGATCTGCCTGTTGTTGAAAAAGCAATCACAACTCTTGAGGAGTACGGCGTGCCTTACGAGGTTCACGTTTATTCCGCACACAGAACTCCCGAGCAGTCAAAAGCTTTTTCACAGTCCGCTATCGATAACGGATTCGGCGCTCTGATTGCCGCTGCAGGTAAGGCAGCTCATCTTGCAGGTGCCGTTGCCGCAAACACAACACTTCCCGTTATCGGCATTCCCGTTAAGGCTTCAACGCTTGACGGTCTTGACGCTCTTCTTTCAACCGTTCAGATGCCTGCAGGTATCCCCGTTGCAACGGTTGCTATTGATGGAGCTGCCAATGCCGCCCTGCTTGCAATACAGATTCTTGCAG
>JAGBUT010000285.1 GCA_017630695.1 Clostridia bacterium | reverse complement strand
GGTGCAGCACCCAACGCAGAGCAGTATGAGCAGGCAATGAACGAACTTCAGCAGGCTCTCGCTGAGATTGAGGCATAAGAAAGGAAGGTTGAACAGTATGGCAGACGTAATTAAAACCGCAACCCGTGATGCTTACGGTAAAGCACTTGTTGAGCTTGGCGGTAAAAATGATAAAGTTATTGTTCTTGATGCAGACCTTGCAGCTGCAACAAAAACAGGTATGTTCAAAAAGGAATTCCCCGAAAGATTCTTCGATACCGGTATTGCAGAAAGCAATATGATGGGTGTTGCAGCAGGTCTTTCAACAACAGGTTACACTGTTTTCGCAAGCACATTTGCTATGTTTGCGGCAGGCAGAGCCTATGAGCAGGTAAGAAACTCAATTGCATACCCCAACCTTAACGTTAAAATCGGTGCTACTCATGCAGGTATCTCCGTTGGTGAAGACGGTGCAAGCCATCAGTGCTGTGAAGATATCGCTCTTATGAGAGCAATTCCTAATATGGTTATCATCAACCCTGCAGACGACGTTGAAACAAGAGCAGCAGTTCTTGCAGCAGCAGAATACGAGGGTCCTGTTTACATGAGATTCGGCAGACTTGCAGTTCCGAGAATTTTTGATGAAGACTATAAGTTCGAATGGGGTAAGGCTGTTGTTCTCAGCGAAGGTAAGGATGTAACAATCTGCGCAACCGGACTTATGGTTAACGAGGCTATTCAGGCTAAGGAACTTCTTGCAGCTGAAGGTATCAGCGCAGAAATCATCAACGTTCACACAATCAAGCCTCTTGATGCAGAAACAATTCTTGCTTCCGCTGCAAAGACCGGAGCAATCGTTACTGCTGAAGAGCACAGTATCATCGGCGGTCTTGGCGGTGCAGTTGCAGAGACAGTTTGCGAAAGCGGCAAATGTGTTCCCGTTGTCAGACTCGGTGTTAACGATGAATTCGGAAAATCCGGTCCTGCAGTAGAATTGCTTCATATTTACGGCCTTGATGCACAGAATATTGTTGCAAAGGCAAAGCAGGCTATCTCACTTAAATAATTTTCCCGGCGGTTGCTTTGTGATTCAATTCAAGGCAACCGCCTGAAAAGCATAAAGGGGACAGAGGTGATTTCGGTGTCAGAGGAGAATTATTATTACGAAGAAGAAATAAACGAAGAATCGGTTGAGAATAGCAAGAAGAAATCTTTTCTGCCCGATTTGTTTGATTCCTTCAAAAAGATTCCTAAAAAAGCACAGATAGGAATTATTGCAGCTGCAGCAGTTGTATTCGTTGCACTGATTGTTGTTCTTATTGTTGTGCTGTTTAAAAGCAATAACATTGAAAATAACAGCGTTCTTGTTTATAAAACGGGCAATGAATTCGTTGTGAGGATAAATGATAAGGAGTTTACATTGCCCGATAAGGATGCAGTAAACTTCAGAACAGACGTTAAAGAAAAAAGAGTTTATTATACCGTTCCGTCGTCATACGGTGAAGATTTATACGACCTTTATTACGTTGAACTTAAAAAAGGCGAAATTACATTGCCTGCTATAATCGATTTTGGGGTTGGAAAGAATTTCGAAGCAGCTGCAGGCAAGGTATACTATCTTAAATATAATAAAAATACAAGCGCAAAAGACGGCTGTGTTGCCGAGATAGATTCGCAGAAGCTGACAACTTTCGCTTCAAATGTTGATGAAATCTTCATCATAGGTGAGAGTGGTATTTATTTCACAAAAATGCACGGTGTTACCAAAGTTCTTTACAGTTTCTTTGGAGAAACTCCATCGGAGGTATGCCGCAATATCGTTCAGATTTACGGCTTTGGCAATGCTGAAAAACCGCATTTGATATATGAAGCAAAAAACGGTGCTTCACCGTCATCATCACAGCTTTACGTTGCTTATGAGGGTGAGTCGCCCGATATTATTTGCGACAGCGCAACAAACGTTATCTACGACAGCTATAAACCGGGTGGAAATCTCTATTATTTCACAACCTCGGTTGAGACAGTTTCGTGGAGCTACGTTATTTCTGATGAGTTTGCCGAAAGTGACAAAACGATGGTCAAGCCCAACAGACTTGATTATTGGGATATATTCGGTGTCAGTTCGGCTTATAACGATGCTTACGTTGCTTATCAGGATAAGATGATAAGAGATGAAATAAGAGCTGCGCTTGACAAAACGGTTGAGGTTGGCGGTTTCTCGGCGCCTGTTTATACTGCGTTTGCGTATAACGGTGAATCGGTTTGCAAGGTTGCACAGAATATCGATCCCTCAAAAGTTTATGCTTACGCATCTTATGGTGAACCGAGAGTTATTTATGAAAGCATAAGCATTAAAGAACAAGAGACCGATATGGCAACTCTTTCGCAAATTGCCGCAAGAAGCGGTATGGAAGAGGTTATAAACTACGCTTGCAGTATCGTTCAGAACAGTGTCGAATCAAAGGGTATGGCTGTTTCAATTGCAAAAGGTGATACCTGCACTGCGTATGAACTGACCGAATACGATAAGAGCAGAACACAGTTCAGCTTCTCTGACGACGGCAAAAATATTTACGCTCTTGTAAAGGATATGCAGGGCGAGAGATATACTCTTTATACCAATTCTCTTTCGCAAAGCAAACCTTCATCAAGAGAAACTGTTGCCGCAGGTGTAACAAGCTTTGGTGTCAAAAATAATTCGGCAGTGTATCTCAAAACTGACGCTGGTAAGGTTATAGGTGATATCTTCAGTTTTGACGGCACAGAAAGCCTGAAAATTTCAAATGCTGCTGTTGATTTCGTTCTCAACGGTTCGGAAGATATTCTGGTGCTTAAAGAATATAACAGTTTTTACAGCGAACCTCTTGCTGATTGTTATGCTTATTATGACAATGAAGAAATCAAGATTGGTAACAGCGTTGTTGTTTCAAGCTTTGTAGCACGTAAAGACGGTGCTTGCGCATTCATTGAGAATATTGATGGGGAAACCGTTCTCAGGCTTTACAGTGACGGTGAAACCGCAGAAATAAACAACGGCGTATCAGAAATAATATTGTTTAACTGAAAGGATGACAGATATGGCTTCAAATCAGATTTTAAAGAAATCCTTTGTAGGTGGCTTCCGTAAAGAGGATGTGCTCAGCTATATCGAGCAGCTTCAGCTTGAAATCCGCCGTCTCAAGGAAGAAATAGCAAAGAAAAACGATGAAATCGATTCACTTGAACACAAAGCTGCCGATTTTGAAAAAGCAGCTTCGGAAAAAGATGCTTACCTTCTTGAAATCGAAAAGCTTTCAACACAGCTCAAGGCTGCTGAAATTGAAAAGTCCGGAATCCTTGCAGATTGGCAGACTCTTGAAGTCGAACGACTTTCTCTTGTTGCAAAGGCAGAAACTCTTGAAAAAGAAAAAGAGGCTGCCGATGCAGCCCATACATATGAAGTTGAGACCTTGAAGAAAGATTATGATTCAAAGATTGAGCTTTATCGTGAAAAAATTGCTTCAATTGAGGTTATGATTTCAAAGCTTGAGGAAGCCTACGGTAAAGTTGAGGAATCCGAAAAGAAGGTTGCCGAAGCTCAAGTGAAGGCTGATTCTATCGTTTCGCAGGCAGAAGGTTTTCTTGCAGAAGCAAAGCAAAAGGCCGATGAGATTATTGCCGAGGCAAATAGAATATCCGAAGAAAAGCTCAAAGAATCCGACGAGATTGTTGCAAAGTCTCATCTTGCCGCAGAGGATGCTCTTGCATGTGCTTCTCAGGCTAATGACAGACTCAAAACTGCTTGTGTCAATTACGATTCTTCGGCATCAATGCTCAGAGCAAGTCTTGATAATCTTCTTGCAGTGCTCGATGGTCTCACAAGCAAAAACTGAATAACAATAACGGATTGCTCGGGATGATTCCTTGGCAATCCGTTTTGTTTTATTTATCTTCGATGAAATGTTTTGCGCTGGGCAGGAATGAGCAGATGAACGAGCAGAGTGCTCCGAAGAGGATGCCCTTTACCGTGCCGAAAATCAGCATGAAAGCAGTAACAGCAATCAGACAAGCAAGAGATGGAACGTCGATAAATGTCTTTTTGATATCGCCCCATCTGACACTTTGCCATGCACCGACAATAAGAATAACTGCACAAGCGGCAACCGGAATTCTTGCTACGTAATCTCTGCAGAGAACAAGAATCAAAACAGAGAGAAGAGCGGCAGGGATACCTGAAAAGCTGATGCTCTTATGATTTCTCGGGCAGAAGGGGATGAATACACCGCTGATAAACGAGCCTATGATATTTGAACTGCCTGCAACCAAATAGTCAAGGCTTTTTCCTTTTTCAAGCGAAACAGAGTATGCGTTAATGATAAACAGTGCAAACCCCGATGAAAGCAGACCTGCAAGGCTGAAATCGTTTCTGAATGCAGGGAAGAGAAGTGCGGAGCGAGAGAATGAATAAGTGCCGATTTCGTTGATTGCGGTTATCATATCCGAAGGGTTAAGGAAGAAGTTGAGCAGTAATGCTAAAACAAGACCAATAAAAGGTGCTCTTATAACGTTATCTGCTTTTTTGAATTTTCTTGGGTAGGTAATCATAATTACCATCACAATCGTGCCGTAGAGTATATCTCGCCAATTGGGATGAAATCCGAGAGAAAGATATGAATCAATCATTTCGCCAACAACGTTTCCTGTTGCTCCGATTCCGAAATAAAGAGTAGTGTCAAGCACTGTAACTGAAATTGCACTTGCAAGCATTATCGCAACTGCAACGGGCTTGAAAACAACTTTTTTAAAATCGAAACCTGTGATTGCGACGATAATCATCAGCAGACCGCCAAAACCGATTGCCGCCGCCGTAGTAGCCATTCCGAATTCTTTGAAGGTCTGGGTAACGATGAGGTAAGAGGTGAAAACGGGCATTATCAGTCTTGTCTTTTTTGCGGCAACAAGCAGACAAGCCGCAACGCAGGCAAACAATCCGCCTGCAACACCGATTCCCGAACATACCGACATACTTAAAGCAAGGGGAAATATAAACGAAAAAATATATAAAGCTTCAGAAATACTGAATTTAGATGAAATCTTTTCAGAATTCAATTAAATCTCTCCAATCATTATGTCTGAAAAATATTTTACAATAAAAGGAAAAAGGATACAAGTATTTTATAAAATATTTTAGAATTTTTCAAATTTGCTATGGTAAAAAATAATTTTTTATGATAAAATAACATGATTATAATTTATCATGGGGATTTATATGAAAAAAAGAAATGTCAAAAAGATTATCACGTGGATAATTGTTCCGCTGATGATTGCGATATTTGTTCTTGATATTGTAACGGTTGTGCTTTGCAATCGCTATGCAAGACGCTATGAGGTTGAGCAGGAAAGCTTTACTCTCTCTGCAGGCGATGACCGCATACATTTTATCAACACCAAGAATTCAGATGCCATTCTGCTTGAGAGTAACGGCAGATTTGCTCTTATCGATTCAGGCGAGGGTGATAATAACCCGAGAAGAGAAACTGAATATAACGGCT
>JAGBUT010000284.1 GCA_017630695.1 Clostridia bacterium | reverse complement strand
TTATTGCCTGCTTCTGCTCCAAAGCCTAAACCTAATGCAACCGATTTATGTGTTTCAAATCCCATAAAGCAATTATTTTCAAGAAGCTCATCGAGTGGTTTTAATATTCCAACGTCGGTATCCAGATAAATTCCGCCATATTTATATATGATATCGAGTCGTGCGCAATCAACAGTAAAACCATACTTTCCCGCTAAATAGGTTTGATGCATATAGTTGTTTTCTGAAATATCATAATTTTCTTCGTTTCACAGCTTAATTTCATAATCAGGACAATGCTTTTTCCAACTTTCAATGCATTTCTTTGCTAAGTCGTTTAATGTTTGCCGCCAAACCAAAAATAATGTATAACTTTGATATTATCGTTGCTGATTATCCCAATAACAACCGCCTTCTACCTTTTCAAAACCTTCGGGGGTTTCTTCGGGAGACGGATAAACCCAAAATTCGTTGAACATATTGTTATTGTTTTTGTTCCATCGGCTTCCTTTAATTCCAAAAAGTGTTTGTAAAGAACCACCCATATGAATTGCTGTTTTGCCCATTTTTTTGATTCGGGAAGCAAGAGGAAAACCGTATGCACCGCATCCAAGTAAAGCAATGTCAAAGTCCTGACGCAAAGCTTCTTCCGTCATATAGTCCAAAGCTTCAAACCAATCGGTGAAGCGTGAATCTGTGGCATCGGCTATGGTTTGAACGGCTTTAATACATTTTAAATCGAATAGCGGAAGTGCATTTGTGCCCGGAAAAATTTTTTCTCTGTTATTTTTATATTGCTTTTGAATGGTATCAGTAAACGGATGAATAACAAGTACTTTTTTCCCTTCGAGGCACCATGCCCAACCTTTAGAGGCAGAAGAAAGTCCTCCGGCAGGCATAAGGTTTGCGTGAGAACAGAATGTTTTATAGACCCATTCTTCGCCAACAAAATTCATACATCCTAGTAAATCCAAATCAGAACATGCCTCTGTTTCAAGTTTAGCCCATTCATATATTTTTTCTAAATTGTTTGGAAAGAAACCTGAAAGAGTGCAAATCTGATTGAGGTATTTAACGGAATATTTACCGCCGAGAATTTGTTTTTTCCAATACTCGTATAAAGCAGCACCTTCAGAAGTTCCGAAACGTGCAGCCATATACGGCTTGTTATTCTGAACGGCATCAACCAAGAGCTTTCTACCGTTTTCTGTTGATAAGATGGGTGTGTTGCCGTATTTTTTTGGTTTTACAATCGAATCACTTATTCCGGGAATATGTCTCATAACCTGCACTTTTCGATCCTTTAACTCGCAAATCAATAATTCATTTTTATTAAATTCCATCTTAAAACTCCTTTTGATCTGATAAAATTTCAGAAGTCACATCGGAAGATATTCTTCAAAAATCTTTTTCTTATTCAGATAAAGGTCGGGGACTTTGACCGCCATACCTCTGATCATTGCGTCTTTATAATTTCCTGAAGATGGGACGCTGTGGGTTTCGATTTTAAGACCTGCAACGGCAGGTGCATATTTGACGGCTAGAGACATAATCTGACCGTTTGACATATCTGTTGTCAGAATCGGAAGTATCTCGTTCACAAGGTCGAGAAGCTCGGAAACACTGCAGTTTTTCACGTTGTTGAAAATAGCGGTCAGCACTTTTCTTTGCCTTGAAGTACGCTGAAAATCGCTGTCGATTTTTCGGATTCGTGCATAAACCAGAGCGTGGTCGCCGTCGAGGTGGCACATTCCTTCTTTTGCTCCGTCGCCGACTATCTTTGCTTCTGCCGCAGTAAGATAAATATCAACTCCGCCGACAATATCGATAATACGTTTGAAGCCGTTGAAATCAACCTCAAAGCATCCGTCAACGGTGACTCCGAAATTCTGATAAAGTGTTGCTTTAAGCAAAGGGAATCCGCCGAAAACGTAAGCGGCATTCATTCTGTTATCGGAATATCCGGGAATCTGAACGTAAAGGTCACGCAGGAAGGATATCATCGAGAGTTCGTTCGTTTCGGGATTGAAACTGCAGAGAATCATTGTATCAGAACGCTGTCTGCCTTCACCCGGACGTCTGTCCTGACCAACAAGCAGAATGTTGATAAGATGTTCGTCAGAGCCCTGATAAGCGTCACCGCCCCAGATGATACTGTTGGGGTCAAGCTTTTCAAGAGATCCGTCATCGTAGTCGGTGTCGAAGAATTCATCTTCAGCAGAGATTATGCTGTTATCTGTGACTCTGTTGATTTTGCCGAGAAAATGGTTAACAACGAGAAGACCTGAAATCAAGAGCAATAAAATCAGAGCAACAAGGATAATTAACGTTTTGATACCTTTATTATTTTTCTTTTTGGTTTGCGTATCAATCACACTGCCTTTCAGCGTTTCTTATGAACAGAAAAAAGATTAAGACGGGAGTAAATATCGATTCTCTCAGATGCGTGTTTTGCAACCTTGTTCGGACGCACCTTCGGACGTTTGCCGAGAACGGAACGGATAAGATATCTTCCGCCAAAGAAAATCCAACCGATCGGAATAAGGATTTTGAATTTCTTTGAGGCAGTCCAATTGTGATAAACAATATTGTTAGCTGAAATAAAAAACTGCCTGAACATTGAAACCTTTTCTTCGTTTTTACTTGAAATTAATAGACTTTCGTGGCTTCTGTCAGCTTTTTTCTGACCGAAATTGCCACCGATAATTATATCTATGAGAATATAGTCTGCAAGTTCTTTGTCGGCATCTTTTGCAAATGACATTTCTTTAAGGCCAAGATATTTGCAGGAGATGTAAGTCATTATTTTTGCAAAATCCCAAAGCCCGATATCCTTGATTGGCTTTTCAAATAATTCAAGGAACTTTTCTTCACCGATTTTATCAAGAAATACAGCCCAGTCACAAAGATGTCGGATGCCAAGACCGTCACCCGTCAGGTGGTGACACATATGCAGAAGGATGATAAGTCCGTGATGGAATATTGAGGGAACAATGATTTCGCCAAGCTCCGTCTGAATTTTTTCGGAGTTTTCAAGAAGTCCCGAAAGGTATTTCCTAACCTTGACTCCTGCTTTGCCTTCGGGAATACCCGATGGCTGAAAGTGCATCTCGCATCTGCAGACGCTTCCGAGATAAATATCGTGAACGTCGTGATTTTTACCTGTAGGCTGATATCCGTTTTCAAGAAGAACACGGTTAGCCGCTTCGAAATTATCCGTATCAACGAGAAAGTCGACGTCGCCCATTGAACGCATCAGGGGGTCGGAATAATAAAGTGCGGAAGCGAAGCCTTTGAGAATTGTGCAGGGGATACCGGCATTTTTCAGAATTGAACAGATGCGAACGTGCTCAAAGTCAACCTTTGCATTATCTGCAAGAGTCTGGCTGAGCTTTTTTCTTATGTATACACATTTTTCTTCTGAAAGGTTTTTGTAATCGGAGTTGTGAAATGCCATAAGTATAACTGCTTGAGCATATGCTTCGCACCAGACCGCATTCAAATCCTCGTCGGTGAGGTTGACAGTGCGCCCTGCGTTAAAAAGATTGTTTGCAAGAATGTCCAGCAATATCTTTTCATATTCTCTTAATTCAGCGTTTTTAATACTCATTTATTTCACACAACTTCAAAAAATGTATCGGGTTTGTTGGGGTCAAACTGCTCGTTTGCCCACATAAGAGTAACAAGATTTTCCGTTTCGGAAAGGTTGATAATATTGTGGGTGAACCCGGGAAGCATGTGCACAGCCTCAGGTTTATCGCCAGAAACACGGAATTCAAGAACTTTATCCGTGCCGATTTCTCTTTGCTGAATGAGAGCCATGCCTGAAACAACAATGAAAAATTCCCACTTTGTGTTATGCCAATGCTGACCTTTCGTGATTCCGGGGTTGCTAACGTTTACGGAGAACTGACCGCAGTTTGCAGTCTTTAATATTTCCGTGAAGCTTCCTCTTGCATCGCTGTTCATTTTCAGCTCGATGCTTACCTTACCTTCGGGGAGATAGGAGAGGTAGGTTGAATAAAGCTTTTTGGCAAATGAATTATACGGAATTTCAGGCATAACAAGCGTCTGACTCTGTGCCTTGAAAGTTTCAAGAAGTTCAACGATTTCGCCGAGAGTTACCTTGTGGGTAATGGTGAATGCACTGAACTTACCGTTCGTTGTTTCCTTGCTTTCAAGTGCGTTGAGCATCTCGTCAACAAAATCGTCGATGTAAAGAAGCTCAAGCTCAACCGAAGGGTCGTTAACTGTTATGGGTAAATCGTTTGCAATGTTGTTGCAGAAGGTTGCAACGGCGGAATTGTAATTTGGTCTGCACCACTTGCCGAAAAGGTTGGGCAAACGGTAAACAAGAACCTTTGCACCCGTTTCTTCACCGTAAGAAAAGAGCATATTTTCCGCTTCAAGTTTGCTCTTGCCGTATTCAGAGCCTGCAAATCTGCCTTCAAGAGTTGCCTGCACCGATGACGAAATCATAACGGGGCAGGTGTTTTTGCGTTCCTTAAGGCAATCAAGCACTGTGCCGAGAATACCGTAGTTGCCGGAGAATTCGCTTGTTTCCTTGGGTCTGTTTATACCGGCAAGGTGAAAAACAAAATCCGCTTTTTGGCAGTATTCACGTAATTCTTCTGCGGTTGAATCAAGGTCATATTCATAGATTTCGTCAATCTGAATCGAAGGTCTTGTTTTGTTTTTACCGTCTTTTATGGTGTAAAGATTTGCAACAAGATTCTTGCCTGCAAAGCCTTTGGCACCCGTGATAAGAATATTCATTAAAACTTTCTCCAAACCATTTTGTTGACAATTCCCGTATAGCTCTGAATGAGTCTGACGATTTTGTCGGAAACGTTTTTGTCAGTGTAATCGGGGACGGGGAGAGCTGATTTTTCATCGGCGGTGAGCTCAACTGCGGTTTCAACCGCCTGAAGCAGACCGTTTTCATCAATACCTGCGAGCACGAAGCAACCCTTGTCGAGAGCCTCGGGACGTTCGGTAGAAGTTCTGATGCATACCGCAGGGAAGGGTCTGCCGATGCTTAAATAAAAACTGCTCTCTTCGGGGAGAGTACCGCTGTCGGAAACAACGGCAAAAGCACCGAGCTGAAGGCGGTTATAGTCCGAGAATCCGAGAGGCTCGTGCATAACTATTCTCTTATCAAGCACGATATCGGAGCTTTCAAGTCTCTTTCTCGAATGGGGATGGCAGGAATAGAGAATATGCATATCGTATTTCTCTGCA
>JAGBUT010000283.1 GCA_017630695.1 Clostridia bacterium | reverse complement strand
CGGTGTTGAAATCGGTCTTGTTGTAGGCGGTGGTAATTTCTGGAGAGGGCGTTCGGGCGGCAGCATGGAAAGAACCCGTGCAGACCATATCGGCATGCTTGCAACCGTTATGAATTCTCTTGCTCTTGCAGATACTCTTGAGCAGCTCGGTGTTCCCGTCAGAGTTCAGTCCGCAATAGAGATGCATCAGATTGCCGAAACATATATCAGAAATAAGGCAGTCCGTCATCTCGAAAAGGGCAGAGTTGTTATTTTCGGCAGCGGAACGGGCAACCCCTTCTTCTCAACCGATACCTGTGCGGCTCTCAGAGCAGCTGAAATCAAGGCAGAAGTAATTCTCAAGGCAACAAACGTTGACGGTGTTTATGACAAAGACCCCAACAAGTTTGATGACGCAGTCAAATATGACGTTGTAACTCACAGCGAAGTTCTTGAAAAAGATCTTAAAGTTATGGACTCAACGGCAGCATCACTCTGCCGTGACAATAATATTCAAATTCTTGTGTTTAACCTTGAAGATCCTGAAAATATCGTCAGAGCAGTTCTCGGTGAAAACATCGGCACAATAGTTAAGGAGGGCTAATTTATGCAGACAGTATTTAAAACAGCAGAAGAAAAAATGAGCAAGACCGTGAGCGTTCTCAACCACGAGTACTCATCAATCAGAGCAGGCAGAGCAAACGCATCAGTTCTTGACAAGGTAAGAGTTGACTATTACGGCACCCCCACACCCGTTAACCAGATGGCAGCAATCGCTGTTGCAGAGGCAAGAATTCTCACAATTCAGCCTTGGGATACTTCAACTCTTCACGCAATCGAGAAGGCTATTATGGCATCCGAAATCGGCATCAATCCCCAGAATGACGGCAGAATCATCCGTCTTGTTTTCCCCCAGCTTACAGAGGAACGTCGTCGTGACCTTTGCAAGGACGTAAAGAAACTTGCTGAAGATGCAAGAATTGCTATCCGTTCAATCAGACGTGACTGCATCGATAAGGTTAAGAAGATGGAAAAGGCTTCTGAAATCACAGAGGACGATCTCAAGGTTGCAGAAAAGAAGCTTCAGGATTACACAGACAGATTTATCAAGGATGTTGATAAGGCTGCTGAAGCAAAAGAAAAGGATATTATGGAAATCTGATTTCCGTAAAAGTTGCAGCAGGGGCGACAGCCTCTGCTGCAGAGGAAATCAATAGAAGTGAGGTGCACGAAATGACAAAGGAAATGCGAGAAAATCTGATAATGCCCCGCCATATCGGAATTATTATGGATGGTAACGGCAGATGGGCAAAACAGAGAGGTCTTGAAAGAAGCGAGGGCCACAAAGCAGGCGCAAGCACTTTCAGAAAGATCTGTGACTACGGTGCAGAGCTTGGCATTGAGTGCATGACTTTTTATGCCTTTTCAACCGAAAACTGGAAAAGACCGGTCAAAGAGGTTGAGGCAATTATGAATCTTTTCAGAGATTATCTGAACGAGGCTCATGACAGAGAAGATGAAAACGAATCCAAGGGCCTGCGTATCCGTTACGTCGGAGAGCGTGAGGGTTTACCCGAGGATATTATTGCGCTGATTAACACCCTTGAAGAAGGTTCGGCGGATAAAAAAACAATTGTTAACATTGCCGTTAATTACGGCGGAAGAAACGAAATTCTTCACTCTGTAAAAGCAATAGCTGCAAAGGTTGAAGCAGGTGAGCTTAAAGCAGAGGATATCAGTTTGAAAAATATAGAGGATAATCTTTTCACCGCAGGTCTGCCCGATCCCGATCTTATCATCAGACCCAGCGGAGAATATCGTCTTTCAAATTTTCTTATCTGGCAGGCAGCGTATTCAGAATTCTGGTTTTCAGATATTCTGTGGCCTGATTTCAGCGAGGCTGATCTTGATAAGGCAATTATAGATTATTGTAACAGAAACAGACGCTTTGGCGGTGTTTGATTCAGAATCGAGAGTGATTTTATGAAACAAAGAATAATAACGGGCATTCTTGCCGCACTTCTGGCAATTTCGTTGCTTGTTTGCGTTGGTCTTGGATACACTAAATATCTGAGCATAATCGTTGCAATTTTTGGTGCAATCGGCTCATATGAGATAATGAGAGTATCAAAATGCAAAAACAAAGTGCTTACCGGATTAGCATGTGCAGTGACAGCGTTTATTCCGTTTTACATTGCGTTTGATTTAGGGTCGTTGATTCCCGTATCAGCAGGTGTGCTGATTGCTGTTTATGTAATCGCAATGCTGATGATAATGCTTAAATGGTATGATATAACCCGTTTTGAGCACGTTGCTCTTGCGCTTTTTGGTTCACTTGCAATTCCCTCGTCGATTATGACTGCATATAAGGTTGATGAACTTTGCTCTGCGCATCCTGAACTTTTTCAGCGTTCGCATATAGTTTTCATTCTTCTTTGCACAATGTTTGCGGCTTGGCTTTGCGACACTTTTGCTTATTTCTTCGGCAGCAAATTCGGTAAAAGAAAGCTCTCGCCCAAAATCAGTCCCAAGAAATCCGTTGAGGGTGCAATCGGCGGCATTGCAGGTACAACAGTAAGCTGTGTAATCACATATTTCATTTGTGATTACTTTTTCTTCGCAAACGATACAATCAAGGTGTGGATGGTAATTCCGATTGTTATTTTCCTTTGTGTAATCGGCATGTGCGGTGACCTTTCCGCATCGGTTATCAAAAGAAATTTCGGTGAAAAGGATTTCGGCACTCTTTTCCCCGGTCACGGCGGCGTGCTTGACAGAATTGACAGCTTCCTTTTCACAATGCCGGCTCTCTACGTTATTCTTTCGATTATTGTTGCTTTTGCGGCATAATTCTAATAAAAGGATGATTTAAATGATAAAATCCCTTGCTGTTTTAGGCTCAACAGGTTCAATCGGTGTGCAGGCACTTGAGGTTGCGAGACTTCATAATCTCAGAATCGATGCACTTACCGCAGGAAGCCGAATTGATATTCTTGAAAATCAGATAAGAGAATTTGCGCCTCCCGTTGTAGCTGTTGCAGATGAAAAAGCGGCAGAGGAATTGAGGGTGAAAATTGCGGACACCTCAACAAAAGTCCTTTCGGGCGCAGAAGGTGTAAAAGAATGTGCCGCTTGCGGCAGTGAATGCGTGCTTAACAGTATCGTCGGTATTGCAGGTCTTGCTCCTACTGTTGCAGCGATTGAAGCAGGCAGTGATATTGCCCTTGCAAACAAAGAAACCCTTGTGGCAGGCGGCAAATTCGTTATGGCTCTTGCAAAAGAAAAGGGTGTCAGCATCCTTCCCGTTGACAGTGAGCATTCCGCAATATTTCAGTCACTTCAGGGTTGTGCAGATAAAAAGCAGATTAAACGTCTTATTCTTACCGCATCGGGTGGTCCTTTTTTGGGCAGAAAGAAAGAAGACCTTGAAAACGTTACCGTTGCGCAGGCACTCAATCATCCGAATTGGAGTATGGGTGCAAAAATAACCATCGATTCCGCTACAATGATGAATAAGGGTCTCGAGCTTATAGAGGCGGCTTGGCTTTTCAGTATGGAAGCAAAAGATATCGATATTGTTGTTCACCGTCAGAGTATTGTTCATTCGCTTGTGGAATACACTGATAATTCCGTTATCGCACAGCTCGGCGTACCCGATATGAGGATTCCGATTCAGTATGCGCTGACTTATCCCGACAGATTTGTAAGCCCCGTCAGACAGCTTGATTTAACAGAATTCAGCACTCTGACTTTTGAAAAACCTGATTATGAGACCTTTGCCTGCATAAACTTATGCAGAAAGGCTTTTGAAAAGGGCGGATTATATCCTGCCGCTGTCAATGCGGCAAACGAAAAAGCAAACGAACTTTTCCGTGAAGGCAAAATCCGTTTCCTTGATATTGCCCGTGCGGTTGAAAATGCACTTGAAACCGCAGAGCAGAATGATGATTACAGCCTCGAGGACGTTTTTGAAATCGACAGGCTGATTCGCACACAAACAGAAAGGTTGTTCGCATGAAAGCAATTTCTCTTCTGACCGTTGCAGCGGTCTGGGGAAAGGTCTGGCCGATTCTTGTTGCCATTCTTTTCTTTGGTCTTATTATTGCATTTCATGAGCTGGGTCATTTTATATTTGCCAAGCTCTTTAAGGTGCAGGTCAATGAATTCTCACTCGGTATGGGACCTGCGATATTCAAAAAGAAAAAGGGTGAAACCCAATATTCTCTTCGTTTTTTGCCGGTTGGCGGTTACGTCAGCATGGAAGGTGAAGATGAGGATAGTGAAAACGAAAGAGCTTTCTGCAACGTTAAAGCGTGGAAGCGTTTTATTATCATTGCCGCAGGCGGTGTTATTAACCTGATAATGGGTGTTATCGTTGTTGCGATTATGCTTGCAACAAGCGGTGATTTAATCGGTACGCCGCAGATTAACTTCTTCCACAAGGATGCGGTAACAGCAACTCAGGGTCTGCAGGAAAAGGATATTGTTAAAAAAATCAACGGTAAAACCGTTTTCAGCGAATATGACCTGAGTTTTCTTATGGCAAGAGATAAAGATGGTGTTATCGATTTCGTTGTTGAAAGAGACGGTGAGAAGGTACCCGTTAACGGTGTCAGATTTGATACCGTTCAGAACCCCGACGGTACACTCACAATAATCTATGATTTTGTTATTGTCGGTGTCAGATCAAACGCATGGACGGTTGCAAAAAATGCCGTGCTCGAGTCGATTTCGATTGCAAGAATCGTCTGGCTGAGCTTGTTTGACCTTGTAACGGGTCAATACGGTTTAAGTGATTTAAGCGGCCCGATAGGTACGGTTTCGATAATCGCAGACACAGCGCAGGAAGCTGTTGCGCAGACGGATTTCTCGATGCTCTTTATGATAATGGCTCTTATTGCAATCAATATCGGTCTTTTCAATCTTCTTCCCCTGCCCGCACTTGATGGCGGCAGACTCTTCTTCCTGTTTATCGAGATGATATTCAGAAAGCCGATTCCGAGAAAATACGAGGGTTGGATTCACGCAATAGGTCTCGGACTTCTTTTATTGCTGATGGTTGTGATATCATTCAGTGATATTGTTAAACTTATCAAGGGATAGGTGAATTTCAATGGCAATTCGCAACAGCAAAAAAGTGAAAATCGGCAATATTTTTATTGGCGGCGGCGAGAAAATCGCAGTTCAGTCAATGCTTAATAGACCGGCATCAGATATTGAAGGCAGTGTTAAGCAGGCTGTTGAGCTTGAAAGAGCGGGATGCGAAATTATCCGTGCCGCAGTGCCTGATATGGCGGCGGTGAAGCTTATTGAAAAGCTCAAAGAAAATCTCACCGTACCCGTTGTTGCGGATATTCATTTTGATTACAGACTTGCACTTGCAAGTATTGATGCCGGTGTTGATAAAATCAGAATCAATCCCGGTAATATCGGTGGTATTGACCGTGTAAAGGCTGTTGCCGATGCTTGTGCCAATAAGGGAGTGCCGATCAGAATCGGTGTTAACGCAGGCTCGCTCGATAAAGAGATTCTTGCCGAATACGGCTCACCTTGTGCCGAGGCTCTTGTCAAGAGTGCGCTCAAGCACGCAGAACTTCTTGAAAGATGTGATTTCGGCAATACTGTTATTTCAATCAAATCCTCAACAGTACCCACAATGGTTGAGGCATATGAGCTTATGGCACAGAAATGTGATTATCCATTGCATCTCGGTGTAACCGAGGCAGGCACACATAATATGGCACTCATCAAGTCTTCAATCGGCATAGGTTCACTCCTTCTCAGAGGAATCGGTGACACAATCAGAGTTTCTATGACAGACGACCCCGTTAAGGAGGTCAAGGCAGCAAACGATATTCTTCAGGCTATCGGACTTAAAACCGACTGCCCCGATATAGTTGCTTGTCCCACTTGCGGCAGAACAAAAATTGACCTTATCGGTCTTGCCAATGAGGTTGAAGAGCGTTTGACAGGCTGCAAGAAAAACATAAAAGTTGCCGTTATGGGCTGTGCCGTTAACGGACCGGGCGAAGCCAGAGAGGCTGATATCGGTATCGCAGGCGGTGACGGTTGTGCACTTATCTTCAAGAAGGGTGTAACAATCTGCAAGGTGCCTGAAAACGAGGCGGTTGACAGACTGATGGCAGAAATTGAAAATTTATAACAACATAAAATCCAACCGCAATCAAGCGGTTGATTTTATCTGACGGAGTAGTATACGGAGAAAGATAATGCAAGGCAAAGGAATTTTGGATTTTATAGGCGAACATCTTAACGCCGGTCTGCGTGAAGTGTTCTCTGGCGGCGAGGTAACGCAAATCAGTTTTGATGACGATACCCTGCAGCTTTTTATAACGGCAAAATTTGACCGTTATTTTGATGATAAATATATAACTATGGCGAGAAACGAAATAAAAAACTCTCTCGGCATAAACAAGGTTACAATTAAAGGTACCTACCCCTCAACGGCTCTTTCTGATGAATGTGTGCCGCTGTTTCTGCGTGTTCTCAAAGAGAATATTGCAGCCGCAAACGGCTATCTTGAAAACGCACAAGTCAGCGTTTCGCAGGAAGAAATCAGATTTGAGCTTCACGACGGTGCATCGATTCTTGAAGAAGCAAACGCACCCGATTTTCTTGAAAGATATATTGTTGAATGCTTCGGTATAAAAGTTAAGGTTGTTTTTAGCGGTCAGGCAAATATCAGCATCGATTCGCCCGAATACGTTAAGATGCAGGCAGAAAGCGTCAAAATTGAGATGCCCAAGCCTGAACCCAAAGAGCCGAAGAAACCTAAAAAAGAATATGACGACTTGCCTATTTCACTCACAAATGCGAAAATTATTTACGGCAGTCAGATTAAATCCAAACCCGTGCCCCTCAACACAATCAAGATGGAGGACGGCAACGTTACCGTATGGGGTACAACCTTCGGTCTCGAAATCCGTGACACGAAGGACGGCAAATATAAGATTATAAAGTTTAACATAACGGATAAAACAAACTCATTTACCGTTAAGATTTTTGAGCAGGCGGTGAATTGCGAACAGCTTATCAAGCATCTGACAAACGGCATCGCACTTCTTGTCAGAGGTCATATAGAAGTTGATAAATACTCAGGCGGTGACGTTCTCAAGGCTCATTCAATTGTTCAGATTGAAGAAATGCCCATCAAGGATGAAGCAGAAGTCAAGCGTGTTGAACTTCATATGCATACCAATATGTCCGCAATGGACGGACTTTCAAGTGCGGCATCACTTGTTGGCAGAGCTGCAAAGTGGGGTCATAAGGCTGTGGCGATTACTGACCACGGTATAGTTCAGGCATATCCTGAAGCTGCTGCCGCCGCAAAGAAAAACGGCATCAAGGTTATTTACGGTATGGAGGCTTATTACGTTGACGACTCCGTTAAAGCGGTAACGGGCAACAGCAATATGCCTTTAAGCGGTACGTTTATTATTTTCGATACGGAAACAACGGGTCTGCGCACGGGCTATGACCGTCTTACGGAAATCGGTGCGGTCAAGATTGTTGACGGTGCTGAAAAAGCCAGATTCCAGACCTTCGTCAATCCCGAAAGATCCATTCCTCATAAGATTGTTGAGCTTACGGGTATTGATGACCGTATGGTTGCAAACGCTCCCAAGGAGGGCGAAGCTGTCCGCAGATTTTTTGAATTCTGCGGTGAGGATGCTGTACTCGTTGCGCACAACGCAACCTTTGATACAGATATTCTCAAGGCGGCTTGTGAAAGAAATTCTATTCCTTATAACTATACTCACGTTGATACGCTTATTCTTGCTCACGGTCTTGTAACGGGAGCAAAGAATTACAAGCTCGACAGTCTGACAAGCTATTTCAAGCTTCCTAAATTCGACCATCACAGAGCCGATGAGGATGCAGGTGCACTTGCAGGTATTTTCGGAAAACTCACGGAGCTTATGGTTGAAAAAGGCATCGAGACCGTTGCGGATATCAACAACGTAATCAAGCCTGACCCCAAGAGACTTCCGACCCACCATATGATTATTCTTGCTAAAGATAAGGTTGGTCTTAAGCATCTTTATCAGCTTATAACAAAGTCGAATCTCGAATATTTCTACCGCCACCCCAGAGTGCCCAGAAGTGAGCTTCTTGCTCACAGAGAGGGTCTTATCGTCGGCAGTGCTTGTGAAGCGGGTCAGCTTTATCAGGCAATTTTCTCGGGCAAACCGATTGAAAAACTGCGTGAAATGGCGGATATCTGCGATTACCTTGAAATTCAGCCTAACGGAAACAACGCATTTATGCTCCGTAACGGTATGGTTGAATCCGAGGAAGAGCTTTGTGAAATTAACAGAAAGATAATTCATCTTGCAGATGAGCTCGGCAAACCCGTTGTTGCAACGGGCGACGTGCATTTCCTTGATGAGAGCGATAAGATTTTCAGAGAAATTCTTATGGCAGGTCAGGGCTTCAGCGATGCCTCCGAGCAGGCACCTCTCTATCTTCGCACAACGGAAGATATGCTCAAAGAATTTGCATATCTTGGTGAGGATACGGCTTACGAGGTTGTTGTTGAGAATCCGAATAAAATTGCGGATATGTGCGAGGAAATCAAGCCGATTCCCGACGGCACTTATCCTCCCAAGATTGAAGGCTCTGATGAAGAACTCCGACGCATCTGTTATGACAGAATGCAGGAATATTATGGAAATCCCTTGCCTGAATATATCAGAGAAAGACTCGATAAAGAGCTTGAATCAATCATCAAAAACGGATTCGCTGTTCTTTATATCATTGCCCAGAAGCTTGTATGGAACTCGATGGATAACGGCTATTACGTTGGTTCCCGAGGTTCGGTTGGTTCGTCTTTTGTAGCTTTTGCGGCCGGTATTTCCGAGGTTAACCCTCTTGTGCCTCACTACATCTGCGAAAAGTGTAAGCACTCCGAGTTCTTCTATAAAGGCGAGTTCGGTTCGGGCTACGATATGCCTCCCAAGAATTGCCCCGTTTGCGGTGAAGATATGCACCGTGACGGTCACGATATTCCCTTCGAAACCTTCCTTGGTTTCTATGGCGACAAACAGCCTGATATCGACCTTAACTTCTCCGGCGAATATCAGTTCTATGCACACAGATATACAGAAGAGCTTTTCGGCAAGAGCCACGTTTTCAAAGCGGGAACAATCGGCACTCTTGCTGACAAAACAGCTTTCGGTTTCGTTAAAAAATGGATGGAAGAAAAGGGTCTCTTCCTCTCAACTGCAGAGCAGGAACGTCTCGTTCAGGGCTGCGTTGGTGTCAAGAGAACAACGGGTCAGCATCCCGGCGGTATGGTTGTTGTTCCTGCTGATATGGATGCGGAGGATTTCACACCTATTCAGCATCCTGCCGATGATGCGGAGTCAATTCACAGAACGACTCACTTCGATTTCCATTCGCTTCACGATACGATTCTTAAGCTCGATAACCTCGGTCATGATGTTCCCACGCTTTATAAACATCTCGAGGATATGACGGGCACCAACGTTATGAAAATCGATATCTGCGACCCGAAGCTTTATGAGCTTCTCACAACACCCGATCCGTTGGGTGTTACGGCAGAGGATATCGATTGCGAAACGGGTACGCTTTCTCTTCCTGAACTCGGCACACCGTTTGTTCGCCAGATGCTTATTGAAGCACAGCCGAAGAACTTCTCGGATATGCTTCAGATTTCAGGTCTTTCACACGGTACCGACGTTTGGATCGGTAATGCACAGGAGCTTATCAAGAACGGCACCTGCACGATTTCCGAAGTTATTGGTACACGAGATAATATCATGGTTTACCTTATCAACAAGGGTGTTGAAAAGGGTATGGCGTTCAAGATTATGGAAATTGTCCGTAAGGGTAAAGCAACTGCGTTACTGACCGATGAACACAAGCAGGCAATGCTTGATAACGGTGTTCCGCAGTGGTATCTTGATTCGTGTATGAAGATTAAGTATATGTTCCCCAAGGCTCACGCTGCGGCATACGTCAGTGCGGCTATGCGTCTTGCGTGGTACAAGCTGTATAAACCCGTTGAATATTACGCAACTTATATGACGGTTCGAGGTGAAGATATCGATACCGTTGCCGTTCTCGGAGGCAGAACTGCGGTTAAGGCAAAGATGGATGAAATCAAAGCCAAGATGAATAATAAAACCGCAACAGCCAAGGAGGAAGGCACGTTCACCTCACTTCAGGTTATTAACGAAATGATGGCAAGAGGCGTTGAGCTTCTGCCCATCGATATTTACAAATCAACCGCAAACCGCTACGTTGTTGAGGATGGCAAGATCAGACTTCCGTTCTCTGCAATTGCAGGTTGCGGAGGCAGTGCGGCACAGAGCCTTGAAGATGCAAGAAACGACGGTGGAGGAGAGTTCCTTTCCATCGACGATTTGCAGATTCGCTCGGGTGTCTCAAAATCAATCATCACAGCTCTTGAAGAGGGCGGAGCACTCGGCTCACTGCCCAAATCAACGCAGCTTAGCTTCTTTTGATACGGAGTTAAAATGAAAGCTGAAAAGAAAAAAATCAGAATCCATCAGAGACCGTGGTTCAAGCTCGATAATGCGGCAAAGGTTTTTCCGGGTCAGAACACCTCTTCT
>JAGBUT010000282.1 GCA_017630695.1 Clostridia bacterium | reverse complement strand
CTCGGCGGTCTCGGCTCAGCTGTTGCTGAAGTTATCGTTGAAGCAGGTAAGGGTTGTGCATTCAAGCAGCTCGGTATCCCCGACAAGTTTGCTCCCATCGGTCTCCACGAAGACATTATGTCAACTCTCGGCATCGACCAGAACGGTATCATTGCTGCTGTTCGTGAAGTTATGGGTAAGGACTTCGAACTCGACGACGACTGGGACGACGAAGCATAATTTGAGTTCTTTTCACTTTCCCGCTCGGGCGTGAAAATGAAAAACAACCTCAAATCCGTCACTAAAACAAGCGAAAGGAATGATTGATATGCCTTCAAGAGAAGACTATTTGACCAATAAAATTTTCCTTTGTGCCGTTCTTCCTCTTATCAAGACAATTGCAATGGATGACCCCAAGCTTGCAAAGAAATTTGAGCACGCTCACGCAGTTATCCAGGTCAGCGCAAAAGACCCCGAGTCACCCGACGGCAAGTTCTCAACACATTTTGTTGTTAACAGCGGCGAATGGCTCTGCCACGCAAACAAAGTTGCAACCAACGCTGACATTGAGCTTGAGTTCAAGAATATTGAAACAATGAACGCATTCTTCAAAGGAAAAATCGGCCCCGCAACCCTTCCCGCAATGAAGGGCGTTGCAAAGAAACCCGCTGTTTTCCTCGCTTTTATGATGACTCTTCTCAAGATGTCATCTCTCCTCACCGCTACCGAAGCTCCCGAGGACGAAGAAGCAAAGAAGCTCCTTGTTAAGTGCTATTTCTACCTGCTTTCAAGCGGTATCAGCACACTCAACAAGCAGGGTCACGAGGAAATCCACAACTGGACACTCAAGAGCCCCGACAGAGTTTATGCATGGGCAGTTAACGATTATCCCGAATTATCCGCATATATCCGCATCAAGGCAGGTAAGTCAAAGGCAGGCAGAGGCACTTACAAACGTGCTCTCCCCTTCTTCACAATGCGATTTGACTCCCTTGACAGTGCTCTCGGCATTCTTATGGGTACCGCTGATATGCTTGAATTCACAAAGGCAAGCAAGCTTATCATGGACGGAGCTCCCGAATTCGGCGCACAGATTGGCGCATATATGATGACAGTAGGCGACTACGCTCAGGGCTGATAAAACATAAAAATCACCGCTGTTTCCCGTTTGGGAAGCAGCGGTTTTTGTTTTAGTCTTTTATTTTTTTGTAAACACTGTCGATAACCTTGTCATTTTGCTCAACAGTCAATACCTCAATAGTCTTTTCAATTCTTTCGTCGTTTCTGTCTGCGTACAAATCGTTTACGCAAGAAGCTCTGTATGATGTATAAACGCTCTCGCCCTTTTCGGCAAGATTTTCTTTATAAATAACGAAAACACAATCCTCATAAACTATTGTCTGCACCGTTGAATCCGATTGCTGATTCACTGCATCGTAAAACCCTTCGGGATAGCCGTCAGAATTTTTCTTTAGGATAACAGTGCTCGAAACCGCATAACCGGTATCGGCAAAGCTTTTTTCAAAATCTTCCTGCGTTATCTTTGTTTCGCCCGAAAGACCCGTAAGAAAATTGAGCATCTCTGTTTTTTCAAGCTGGGTCATCGGAGTGCCGTCGGCAGAGCTGAAATAAGCACAGACCGTACGGAAAGAGACGTAATTGTTATAAAAATAATTCTGAATCGCTCTCTCTGCAGCCGCATCCTCTCTGCCCTTATCGTAGAGTTTAGTAAAAACTGCTTCCGCATACTTTTCGCTCGTTACAACTTTTGTGAGAGTCTGTTTTGAAACTCCGATAGATTCATAATGCTTTTCGGAGCGCATCCAGATATTATTGACCTGATCGGATATTGCCACCTTATCTGCCGACGAAAGAGAGTTGCCTGCGTTAAGAAATTCCGAGTTTGACGCAACGTACTTCTTACACTCGATAACAGTCGCATCCTTCAGCTCCTTTTCAGTTGCAGTCTTTTCAAGACCGTAGCCTTCGGGAGAGGAAACAACTCTGTCAAGATAATAGGCAAATAGTTCGCTGTTTATTTCCGCGCCTTGAATAATTAATGCGGTTTTCGGTTTACCCGAGCAAGAGCCGAGCAAAAAGAGCATTGCCGCCGCAATTATAAAAGCTGTGATTTTCTTCATGCAAAGCTTCCTTTTTTCATAAAAGATTCAGAATATATTAAAACTATATCATATTTTTAACCATTACGCAACGAAAAGAAAAAATCTGTTTAAAAATTTAAAAAAACATCTTTATTCTTTTAAAAAAATGCTGTATAATTATAATGTATTAAAATAATATGGAGTGAGTATAATGGAAAAAATCAGACTTATGATTGCAGGCGAGGAATATAACCTCTCAACAGATGATGATCTTGATTACGTTGCAGCTCTCGGTGAAGAGCTTAATGAAAAAATCAGCGCTCTTATGAGTGGAAATACAAGAATTTCCGTAACCCAAGCAGCAATTGTTACTGCTCTCGAATTTGCCGATGAAGCAAAAAAGAGCGAGCAGACTTCTGAAAATCTCCGCACTCAGATTCAGGAATACCTTGAAGATGCGGCAAGAGCAAGAACAGACGCTGAAATTTCCAAGCGTGAAGCAGAAAGACTTGCAAAAGAACTCGCTTCACTCAAAGCAAACAAATAATGGCAATTGAAATCCTTGCCCCTGCGGGCAGTTTTGAATCGCTTCAGGCAGCAGTCAGATGCGGAGCAAACGCAGTTTATCTCGGAGGAAAAGCGTTCAACGCAAGACGTAACGCTTCAAATTTCTCTGATGAGGAACTTTGCTCTGCCGTCGACTACTGTCACAAAAGAAACGTCAAGGTTTACCTGACACTCAACACGCTTGTCAGCGACAGCGAGTTGCCAATTGCATATGATGCGATAAAATCCGCCTGCGAAGCAGGAATTGACGCATTTATCGTTCAGGATATCGGACTCGCCGCCATTGTGCGTCGGGTCTGTTCGTCTGTACCCCTGCACGCTTCAACACAGATGTCGGTGCAGAGCATTGACGGAATCCGCATTCTTGAAAAACTCGGATTTTCAAGAGCCGTTCTTCCCCGTGAGCTTTCCGAAAAAGAAATTGCCGCAATTTCGTCGCAAACCGATATGGAGCTTGAATATTTCGTTCACGGTGCTCTGTGTATGTGCGTTTCGGGTCAATGCCTGATGAGTTCAGTGCTCGGCGGCAGAAGCGGAAACCGCGGTCTTTGCGCTCAACCCTGCCGTCTGCCTTTCGGAGTTAACGGCAAAGGCGGAAGCAATCTGAGCCTCAAAGATTTATCACTCGTTGATGAAATATCCCGTCTTGAAAAGGCAGGAATCTGCTCATTCAAGATTGAAGGCAGAATGAAACGACCCGAATACGTTGCTGCAGCGGTCACCTCCTGCAAGAATACCGTAAACGGAATACGTGACGAAAAACTTAACAGCTCCCTTCAGGCGGTTTTTTCGCGTTCGGGATTTACAAAAGGATATTTTGAAGGTAAGCTTGGCAAGGATATGTTTGGTATTCGCCGAAAAGAGGACGTTGAAGGCGCAAGCACAGTGCTTTCCGACCTCGCAAGGCTTTACGAAAAAGAAAATCCGCTTATCCCCGTTGATTTCAGTGCAACAATATACCCCGATGCACCGATGATTCTGACGGCATCAGCATTGAATAAAACCGTTTGTGTTAAAGGTTCAACACCTCAAGTGGCACTCAACCGTGCCGTCACTGCCGAAGAAATAAGCGAAAGACTCGCAAAATGCGGCGGCACACAGTTTTATGCAAAAAGCGTTAACGTTGATTGCGGCGAAGGACTTTTTGTTCCTGCAGGTGAATTGAACGCTCTTCGCAGAAACGCTCTTTTCGAGCTTGAAACCGAAATTTCAGAGCAGGAAAAAGCTCTTGTTTCTCTATACAATAATAATATAGCTTCTCACACCGTTCAGAATTGTCAGATTCACGCAAGAT
The DNA here is from genome assembly GCA_017630695.1 of Clostridia bacterium. Taxonomy (GTDB): domain Bacteria; phylum Bacillota; class Clostridia; order Oscillospirales; family Acutalibacteraceae; genus CAG-177. The sequence continues at coordinate 5,438 of JAGBUT010000282.1, read as the reverse complement.
TCTTCAATGCAAAAGAAATCCCCGATAATCTTGACGGTATATCCAGAGCAATCGTTCCGCTTGAAACTGACGGTGAAACAGTTGAACGTCTCTGCAAATCAGGTGTTGAGGTCGCAGCAGAAATACCAAACGCAGTATTTTCAAATTCAGATAAATATACGAACGAGCTTCTCCGACTCAAATCTCACGGAGTTTCACTCGCCTGGGTCTGCACCCTTGACGGTATCGGCATTGCTCAAAAAGCCGGTCTGCCTTTCTCGGGAGGTTTAGGTCTCAACGTCTTCAACAGCGTTTCGCTCGAAGAGATTGCATCACTCGGAGCAAAAGATACCCTTCTCTCCTGCGAGGTCAGTCTCGGACAAGCATCGCACCTCGGTGCTAATATCCCGAGAGGTATTATGGCTTACGGAAGAATTCCGCTTATGCTGACAAGGAATTGCCCCATAAGAAACGAGCTTTCCTGCGCTCAATGTGGTGGCGAAAGCGTACTCGTTGACAGAATGAGTGTTGAATTCCCCGTCAGATGCAAAAACGGTTGCAGTTATATCCTTAACTCCCGACCTCTCTGGCTCGGTGATAGACAGAGCGATATCAGAAACTGTGATTTTACGCTTCTTTATTTCACAACCGAAACAAAGGCCGAAGCGTCGGAAACTATCCGTGATTTCATTTGTGAAAAAAGTGCAAAAGGTGATTTCACAAGGGGCTTGTATTATAAAGGAGTTACATAATTTCTTATACTATGAAAAAAATACTTGTATGTTGTTTTTTTCAGGTGTATACTTTTAACATAAACCATTTAAAGAAGGTATAAAATATGAGCATAAGAGCAGGTATTTTCGGTTACGGCAATCTCGGCAGAGGCGTTGAATGCGCAATCCGCCAGAATCCCGATATGGAGATTGTTGCCGTTTTTACACGCAGAGACCCCTCTCTCGTTAAAACAGTTTTTTCAGATACTCCCGTTTATTCCGCCGACAAGGTTCTTGAATTCAAAGACAGCATCGACGTTATGGTTCTCTGTGGCGGCAGTGCAACAGATCTGCCCGTGCAGACACCCTCTCTTGCAGAGCACTTCAACGTTGTTGACAGCTTCGATACACACGCTCGCATCCCCGAGCATTTCGCAAACGTTGACAAGGCTGCAAAAGCTTCAGGCAAAACAGCAATTATTTCAGTCGGCTGGGATCCCGGTCTGTTTTCTCTCAACCATCTTTATGCAGCATCAATTCTTCCCGAAGGCAAGAACTATACTTTCTGGGGTAAGGGCGTAAGCCAGGGTCACTCCGATGCAATCCGCCGCATTGACGGCGTTGCCGACGCAAGACAGTATACCGTTCCTGTTCCTGCGGCACTTGACGCTGTAAGAAGCGGTTCAGACCCCGAACTTACAACTCGTATGAAGCATACAAGAGAGTGCTTCGTTGTTGCCGAAGATGGCGCTGACCTTGCAAGAATCGAAAACGAAATCAAGACAATGCCCAACTATTTCGCTGATTACGATACAACAGTAACCTTCATTTCGCAGGAGGAACTCAACGAAAAGCACGGCGGTTTGCCCCATCAGGGATTCGTTATCCGTTCCGCGCGTACAGGTAAGGAAAACGAGCATAATCACATCATCGAATACTCCCTCAAACTTGACTCAAACCCCGAGTTTACAGCAAGTGTTCTCGTTGCTTATGCAAGAGCAGCTTGCAAGCTCAACGCAAAAGGTGATACCGGTTGCAAGAGCGTTCTCGACATCGCTCCCGCAATGCTTTCATCCTTCAGTGGCGACGAGCTTTTCAGATATCTTTAATCAAAAACAGCTTTTTTATGTCGATAATGACATATATATAATGTAATTTATTATTAAAAACGCAAACTATTTTACAAATTTCACAATTTCGAAAAAAGTTCTTGACTGTGGCGGTGGGATATGATATCATTATTCTACCTCTGCAGGAGGGTTCTTTTTTTGCGCCCTGAATTACAATGTTACGCAGAGGGAGGCTTGAGCAGCAGCTTTGGTTGCCTGATAGACTTGAGCTGCGCTAAAAATTCCGATTAAATGGAGGTGCCGCACATGGCTGCTAACGGTAAAAGAGTTAAGATTACGCTTTCTTGCACCGAATGCAAACAACGCAATTACAACACAATGAAAAACAAGCAGAACACACCCGACAGGTTGGAGATGAACAAGTACTGCCGTTTCTGCAAGAAACACACTCTCCACAAAGAATCTAAATAAGCGGGAGGATTGACCTATGTCTAAAAAGGAAGTTTCCCAGGCAGCAGAAAAGGTTGCCGCCGCTGAAAAGAAGCAGAACAAGAAACCCGCCAATCCCGACGGTAATTTCTTTGTAAGAGCAGGCAAGGCAATCAAGAAGTTCTTTAAAGACCTCAGAGGCGAAACAAAGAAAATTGTTTGGCCCGACGCTAAAACGGTTTTTAAGTCAACCGCTATCGTTCTCGCAGTTGTTATCGTAGTTGGTCTTGTTATCTTTGGCGTAGACACACTTCTTACTGAAGGCATTTCCCTTCTTCAGGGTCTTGCTGATAAGAAGGATGCCGCTGCTGAAGTAACAACTCAGGCTGCAGCTGCTATCAACGCCGCTGATTTCTTCATCGGCTAAACCGGGAGGGTTAAGAATGTCACCTGATACAAGATGGTACGTTGTTCACACCTATTCCGGCTATGAGAACAAGGTTGCAACCAATATCGAAAAAATGGTTGAAAACCGCAAAATGCAGGATCAGATTCTTGAAGTCAAGATTCCTACCGAAATCGTTGTTGATGCAGAAAAGAAAAAAGAGGTTGAGCGCAAGCTCTTCCCCGGATACGTTCTCGTTAAAGTTGCGGTTTCACCCGATAAGGATAACCGCCCTGCTATGAGCGACGAAACATGGCTTCTGATCCGAAACACTCGCGGTGTTACAGGCTTTGTAGGCCCCGAAAACAAGGCGATTCCCCTTACAGACGAAGAAGTTATCAGGCTCGGAGTCGAAAAGAGAAGCGTTGAAGTTTCCTACAATGTCGGCGACACAGTTAACATCATCGACGAAATCTTTGACGGTTTCAGCGGTGTTGTTGAAGAAATCGACCTTGACAACAATATGGTTAAGGTTACGGTTTCAGCACTCTTTGGCAAAGAAACAACTGTTGAGCTTGAGCTCGACCAGGTTGAACTTGCTGAATAATCACGGTAATTTGAGGGTTTCCCTTTCAAATTTAGTGCCTTAACGGCACAGTCAGAGCATATGCTCCGGCTTCGTGGGAGGAGCAAAAATTTCAGATTCGCTCCGCAATTTACCACATTATATTGGAGGTTTTAATTATGGCACAGAAAGTTGTTGGCTTAATTAAGTTACAGATTCCCGCAGGTAAGGCCACTCCGGCTCCCCCTGTAGGTCCTGCCCTCGGTCAGCACGGCGTTAACATCATGTCCTTCACAAAGGAATTCAATGAGCGCACAAAGAACGACATGGGTCTTATCATCCCCGTTGTTATCACAGTTTACGCTGACCGCACATTCTCATTCATCACCAAGACTCCGCCCGCTGCAGTTCTCATCAAGAAGGCTTGCGGCATTGAAAGCGGTTCAGGCGTTCCCAACAAAACCAAGGTTGCAACAATCACATCCGAACAGGTTCGTAAGATTGCTGAGCAGAAGATGCCCGACCTCAACGCTGCTTCAGTTGAAACAGCTATGAGCATGATCGCCGGCACAGCTCGCTCAATGGGCGTTACCGTAACCGATTGATTGCATACTGTGGGAGGAACAAATCCGATTAACCACATGATTGGGAGGAAAAATTAACATGAAACACGGAAAGAAATATGTTGAAAGCGCAAAGCTCGTAGACAAGGCTACTCTCTACGACGTAAACGATGCGCTTGAACTTGCAGTTAAGACTGCAAGTGCTAAATTTGACGAAACTGTTGAAGTTCACGTTCGTCTGGGTGTTGACTCACGTCACGCTGATCAGCAGGTCAGAGGCGCTGTAGTTCTCCCCAACGGCACAGGCCGTACAGTAAGAGTTGCTGTTTTTGCTAAGGGCGCAGATGCCGATGCAGCAACAGCAGCAGGCGCAGAAGTTGTCGGCGCTGAAGACCTCGTTGCAAGAATCCAGGGCGAAGGCTTTATGGATTTCGACGTATGTATCGCAACACCCAATATGATGGGTCTTGTTGGTCGTCTCGGTAAGGTCCTCGGTCCCCGCGGTCTTATGCCCAGCCCCAAGGCAGGTACTGTTACTCCTGACGTTGCTAAGGCTGTTACAGAAGCTAAGGCAGGTAAGATTGAGTACCGTCTTGACAAAACAAACATCATCCACTGCCCCATCGGCAAGGTTTCCTTCGGTGCAGAGAAGCTTGGCGAAAACTTCACCACTCTTCTTGACGCTATCATCAAGGCTAAGCCCGCTGCATCAAAGGGTCAGTACATCCGTTCCTGCGTACTCGCAACCACAATGGGCCCCGGCGTAAAGGTTAACCCCAACAAGGTTGGCGCAGTTCAGGAAGCATAATTTCAAAAAAATGCTTGACACACGATAATAAGTGTGTTATTATAGCTAAGCTGTTCTTTTTAAGACAGCAGGTGCTTTTCGCATAAAGGTTGTTTAACCGCCTGCCGAGAGAGGATGCATACCGATATTTTCGTAATATAAGTATGTCACGCCCTTTCTGCGGTTGCGGAAAGGGCTTTTAATTTTGTTATTTAACCAACGGAGGTGAATATAAATGCCCAGCGCAAAAGTTTTAGAGCAGAAAAAACAGGTTGTTGCAGAACTTACCGAAATGCTTCAGAATTCAGTAGCAGGTGTTGTTGTTGACTACAAAGGCATCAACGTTGCTGATGACACAAAACTCCGTAAGGAGCTCCGTGAAGCTGGTATTAAGTACACTGTAGTTAAGAACACACTTCTTGGCCTCGCTGCTAAGAACGCAGGTCTTGATGATCTTTGCAACGTTCTCGAAGGCACAACAGCTATCGCTATCAGTGCTGAAGATCACACTGCAGCTGCAAGAATCCTTTCCAAGTTTGCTGATACTCACAAGAACTTCTCCGTTAAGAGCGGTTATCTTGACGGCAAGGTTGTTGACACAGCAACAATCGATTCACTTGCAAAACTTCCCACAAGAGAAATTCTTCTTGCAACAGTTTGCAACGCATTCAACGCACCCATCGCTGCTTTCGCACGTGTTATCCAGGCTATTGTTGATAACGGTGGCGAAGCTGCTCCCGCTGCTCCCGCTGCAGAAGCTCCCGCAGAAGCATAATTACATTTTAAATTAAAAAAACTTTTATTAATTGGAGGAAAATAAAATGGCATCAGAAAAGATTGCAGCAATGATTGAAACAATCAAAGAACTTACAGTACTTGAGCTTTCAGAGCTCGTTCACGCAGTAGAAGAAGAATTCGGTGTATCCGCAGCTGCTGTTGTAGCTGTT
>JAGBUT010000022.1 GCA_017630695.1 Clostridia bacterium | reverse complement strand
ACGGCGAATGGGCAGCCTGCAAGGATTTCTGCTATCAGAAAACTCCCCTGACCGAGCTTTTCGGCAAAACTCTCGGCATCATCGGTTTCGGAAGCATCGGCAAGGCGGTTGCAAAAATCGCACTTGCTTTCGGCATGAAGGTCATCGCATCAACCAATCACCCTGCACCGTTTGAGAGTGTTGAATTCACGGATAAAGATACCCTTCTGGCAAAGAGTGATTTCGTTTCGCTCCACTGCCCTCTCACAGAGAAAACAGAGGGTATGGTCAATGCGGATTTCCTTGCAAAAATGAAGCCTTCCGCTATGCTTATCAACACGTCAAGAGGTCAGGTTGTCAACGAAAACGACCTTGCCGAAGCACTGAAAAACAAAACGATTGCCGCTGCAGGTCTTGACGTTTTATCACAGGAGCCTCCGAAGGCTGACAATCCCCTTTTCGGATTAAAAAACTGCTTCATCACACCGCATATTGCCTGGGCAGGCTACGAAACAAGAGCCAGACTTATGGAAATCTGCAAAGAAAACGTGAAAGCATTTTCGCTCGGCAATCCCATAAATATCGTTTATTAAAGCAAAAAGCAGGTACCGTAAAAGTACCTGCTTCTTTTTTATGCACCGAAATTTGTTCCGTCATTTGTGAACACGACATCAACCGTTGAGAGGTTTTCGTTGAAAATCATTGAAACGTAAACCTTATCCTGCGAATTGATTCCGTCATAAATATAGGTTGAGCATCCGTCGAGCTTATACTGGAACATTTCGCCCGTAAATCCGTCGCTTTCAAGAGCCTTGATATATTCTTCATACTGCCTTCTCGTAACACCTACAAAAGCGTTTTCTCTGATATATGTAATCTGCCATTTTTCGTGGAACGCTCCGTCAAATTCATGGGTAAGCAAACTGCCTGACGACGTTATTTCCTGATACTTACCGGGGATTGCGGTATATCCGTTGAACACGGGGAAATAATTGCCGAGCTCGGGGTAGAAAGACGTTACACATTCAACGATATCAAGGGTTACGGCATAGCTTCCGTCGATTTCGTTTTCGCACTCAACGATGCTGATAACGTGTTTGCCGTTTTGCCACGCACCGTAGAGACGGGGGGGATAATATTCATAACCCGCTTGCGAAGATTCAACAAATTTGAGTCCGCCTTTATATCCTGCAGCGGCAAGGTCGGTTGAAAAAGCAACAAGGCTGTGCTTGGGTGTTGAAAACTTGACTCTTATCCAGTCGGAACGGTAGCCTTCCCTCGACTGCGCGGCAGTATATTTTATCATTGAAATATTTGACGTTCCCTCGGGAAGTGACGGGAAACCTTCAGGCAAATCCTCTTTGCTTATCTGAACGGAAGAGGTTGTTTTCTCACCCGTTACGTCTTCTGCAGGCTTGGTCTCAAACCAATCTGCCTTCGTTTCTCTCGGGATGCCCGTATATTCGTCAACGTTGACGTAGCTTACGTTGGGGTTATCGGTGTTGCCGTCGTCACAACCGAACAGAAAAATCATAGGTACGCAAAGCAATAATGCAATAAATCTCTTCATATCAAATCCTCCTGCAGATAATAATATCACAGTTTTATGCGTTTTTCAATATTCTGTTGCGTTACATCGATGATTTTGTTATAATACATTGAAATATTGAATCGGGGGTGAAATAATGCCGAGGGAAATCAACTATACGGTTACGCAGGATTACGACGGCAAAAAGGTCGTTAATTTTCTTCGTGAAGAGTGCGGACTTTCGGCACGAATAGTCAGAAGCATCAAATTCACGCCCGACGGAATGAAGCTCAACGGTGAAAAAACACGCACTACGGACAAAATAAAATGCGGTGACACAATAACGATTCTTATCCCCGACAGCGGTGATGCTCCCGAGCCGATGCAAGCGGATTTGCAGATTCTCTATGAGGATGACGATATCCTCGTTATCAACAAATCCCCCTTTATGGCGATGCATCCGACCCACAACCATCAGGGTGACACTCTTGCAAACGCAGTTGCCGCTTACCTTGACACAAAAGGAATCCGAAGCTCTTTCCGTTCCGTCGGCAGACTCGATAAGGGCACTTCGGGCGTTGTTGTCTGCGCTCTCAATTCACTTGCCGCCTGCAAACTTTCGGGCAGCATCAAAAAGGAATATTGCGCACTCATCAAGGGCAATCTTTCGGGTAACGGCAGCGTTGACGTGCCGATTTACAGACCGGACCCGATGAAAACCCTGCGTGCCTGCTCATACGAAATTGAGGGCGAAGCGGCTCTCACACATTGGACTGTTGAAGAAGAATTCAGCGGCGCAACTCTCGTTCGTCTCAACCTTGAAACGGGCAGAACTCATCAGATAAGAGTGCATATGTCGTTCATCGGCCATCCACTTGCAGGCGACGATATGTACGGCGATTTTATGACGGAAATCGGGCATCAGCTTCTGCATTGCCGCAAATGCATTCTCACTCACCCCGTTACGGGCGAAGAAATGGTTTTCGAAGCCGAACTGTGGGATGATTTCAAAAATGCCGTTGAAACAGTAAAAAATCTGTCGGCAAACGCATAATTATTCGTTATAGTTTATAAAAATACATATTTTGCTTGATTTTTCTATATTTAATGATATAATAAAAATACTAAAATTTACGGAGGTTTATAAAATGAAAAAGTTTACAAAAATCCTCGCTCTCATTATGGCTCTTGTTTTTGTTGTAACCGCATTCTCAGCTTGCGGCGGCACAACAAATGACGACCCCAAAGCAGACGAAAACGCAAAACTTGCAATTCTTGACACAGAATACATCACCGAAGATTACGCTATCGCAGTTTCCAAAGACGATGCTCAGCTTCTCACTGATATCAACAATGCCCTCGTTGCTCTTAAGGCTGACGGCACTGTTAAGAAAATTCAGGATAAGTATATTTCAGGCATCGAGCACGACCTTGTTTTCCAGCAGGACGCTGAAGGCAAGGAAGAAATCACGATGGGTACAAACGCTGAATTCCCTCCCTATGAATTCAAGGAAGGCGACGGCATCGTTGGTATCGATGCTGAAATCGCAGCAGCAATCGCTGAAAAATTAGGCTACGAACTCAATATCGAAGATATGGCATTTGATTCAATCATCGCAGCAGTATCTTCAGGAAAAGCAGACTTTGGTTTAGCTGGT
>JAGBUT010000281.1 GCA_017630695.1 Clostridia bacterium | reverse complement strand
TGATCAGTTTTATAACCCGGATAGCAACCGTATTTATCGGTAGGGAAGCCTACATTGTAATCGCAAAGACGTAAGAAGCATTTACGGCTGTTTACAGCTTCAATATACATTTTCTCACCGTCGCACGAACCGCCTGAAAACATATCCGATGCCATTTTATACGGGCTGTCGGGAGTGATACCGTCCATCGATAGCTTATAATAGGTCTGCTTATCGCTTCCCGTATTTCGCGATGTACCCGAAAGTCGGTTTTCCGTAACTACGGCAATGTCTTTTATGCCTTCACGGAACAACCAGTCAGCGGCACTGTAAGCGGCGGCACCACTGCCGATGATAAGACATTTATATACTTTACTCATAAGCGCCTCACATTGAATCCGCCGTCGCAGTCGATAACCGTGCCCGTGCAGAAATCAAAATTGCCCTCGGCAATTGAGACAACACATTTTGCAATATCCTCGGGCTGACCCATTCTTCTGATGGGGGTGATGCCGTCTGAGATAAGAGTTTCGTATTTTTCTTTTACCTTCGCCGTCATATCGGTTTCGATGATGCCGGGTCGGATTTCAATAACGCTGATTCCGAATTCCGCAAGTCTTGCCGCGAAAAGCTTTGTAATCATCGAAACTCCTGCTTTTGCAACGCAGTATTCGCCTCTGTTGACGGATGCTGTATAAGCCGACATTGATGAAACGTTGACGATTCTTGCGTTGCCTTTTTTTGCAAGAAGAGAAACAAATTTCTGCGTAACAAAGAAAGTACCTTTGAGGTTTATATCCGTAACGTAATCGAAATCGTCGGGGGTGATTTCAAGAATATCTTTTCTTACTTTGGGGGCAACGCCTGCATTGTTGACCAGCAAATCGATTGCTCCGAATTTTTCATCTGCAAAGGCAACGAGATTATCGATATCCGATTCGTTTGAGATATCTGCCGCAAAGAAAAATGCTTTTTCGGGATTTGAATCAATCAGCTTCTGTGCCTCATCGCTGATGCTTCTTGAGGACATAACAACGGAAAAGCCTTTTGAAATAAGCGCTTTTGTGATGCCGAGGCCGATACCTCGGGTGCCGCCCGTAACAACTGCAACCATACGGATTCTCCTTTATTTTTTCAAAACATCCCTGCGATAATAGGGCATATATGTTTCACTGTCTCTGACGGGACAGCCTGCAACGCTTGCGTTTCGCATGAGCTCGGTACATTTGCTGCATTTGAGGCAAACCTTGCTCTTTTCGAGTTTGCCGTTTTTGAGATAGTCTCTGTAAAAATCGGGGTATGCAAAAGTCATTCTGCCGAAGCCCGCAAAAGCTGTAACACCGTTTTCAACAGCTTGTGCGGCATAGTCGAGAGCGTTTTCTCCTTCGAAGCTCAAGCCCGACATAATGAAGCTGATTTCGGGGAAGGCTTCCGTGATTTCTTTTGTGACTGCATATATTCTTTCCATTCCGATTTTGCCGTCCTCGGGAGCATTGATGCAGGGGCGGTTGAAATGAGGAATGAGATAAGGGTTGCCGAGCGTGAGGTTAATCAGCTCGACACCTCTGTTTTTGAGTTCGTTTATGATGATTTTCGTTTCGGAAAGGTCGATTTCGTTTTTATCATTAACACCGTAGCCGTAGGGGTAGGGGAAACAGTCGCAAGCATTGAGTCTTGTTGTTACGAATGCATTTTTGACCGTGTTTCTAACGCTGTCAACACAGTTGAGATAGAGTCTCATTCTGTTTTCAAGGCTTCCGCCGTAGCGACCTTCTCTGTCATATGCGCTTAAAAATTCGTTGAAAAGATAACCGTGACAGCACTTGACGTCGATACCGTCAAAGCCTGCTTCCTCTGCGAGCTTTGCCGCAAAGGCATATTTATCGGCAATTGAATCGCAGTAATCGTCAGTTACAACGGTATAAGGCTGATTCTCTTTGCCGATTTCCCAATGTGAATTTCTGTAAGCAACAATCGGTTCGGGTGTGCCGTTAGGTTTGCTGAATCTGCCGCTGTGCGTGAGCTGAACGATAATCAGCGGAGCGAAGCCGCATTCACTGATTGCGGTTTCTCTTATTTCGGCAACAAGCTCTTTGTAACTGTCAAAGGTTTCTTCGTTTATATAAAGCTGACGGGGGTTAGCTCTGCCTTCGGCACATACAGCCGTTGCCTCAAACCAGATTATGCCTGCGCCTGATTTCGCAAAACGCAGATATCTTCTTCTTGTCAGCTCGTCGATTGCGCCGTTTCTTTTGCCGTCACAACCCTCCATCGGGTGGAAAACGATTCTGTTTTTAACCTCTCTGCCGTAGATGTTGACGGGTGTGTTGAGTATGTTGTTCATTCGAACCAATCCTTTTAAATATTATAAATATATTAAACACCATATTTTTCTTTTTTTCAAGAAATATTTTATAATAAAGATAAAATTAAAACAGTTGTATTTTCCCAACGTATGGTCTATAATCAAATAAGTGAAGTTTTATTGTTTGGAAAGGTGGAGCGTTATGAACGAATTGAGCAGAATTTTTCTGAATATTTCAGATGGCGAAACGGTAGTTCTTGAAAAAGACAAGGTATATGACGTTTGCCGCGAAGATTCATTTTATAAAGTCGGATATTACTGCTCAAACACTGCCAAAAAGCACGAAAATCCCGACGGAAGCAGATATGCGGCAATTTTTCTCAAGGATAAGAAAAATATTGTTATCGAGGGCAACGGAGCTACGATTCTTGTTCACGGCAAGATGACTCCTCTGCTTTTTGATAAATGCGAAAACGTAACGCTCAGAAATCTTAAAATCGATTACGCTTGTCCCACAATGTCGGAGTTTACCGTTATATCAAATAACGGTGAAAGCGTTGTTATCAGAATCAATTCCGAGTGCCTTTTTTACGTTGAGAATAACGAGCTGATATGGCACGGCGAAAAAGGGTCTGACGGTGAATGTTATTGGACTGACAGTGCTCACGGTGACCGCAGACACGTCAAACTCTATGACCCCGAAACCAGGCAGACCAAGGATTTTCCGAGAGACGATATGAATTTCGATGCAATCGAAATTATCGATGAAAATACGCTTCGTGTTTATCCGAAAAATAAAAATGCAGATTTCAGAGACGGTTGTATTTATCAGACGAGAAACATTGTCAGAGATCAGACGGGCAGCCTTTTTCAGAGATGCTCCGATTTGCTTTTTGAAAACGTGAGAATAATGTTTATGCACGGGCTCGGAATCGTTTCGCAGTTTTGTGAAAACGTCACTTTCCGCAACTGTGACCTCACTCCGAAAGAGGGCAGAACCATTGCCAGCACAGCGGATTTCTTTCAGTTTTCAGGCTGTAAGGGTCAGCTGACTGTTGAAAACTGCAAGGCTTTCGGTGCACACGATGATTATATTAACGCACACGGCACACATCTGCGTGTTGTTGATAAAAACGATGAAGAAAAGAGCCTGACAGTCAGATTTATGCACCCCGAAACCTGGGGGTTGCAGGCTTTTGAAAAAGGTGACAGACTCGAATTCATCAGATGGGATACGCTGATTCCTTACGGTGAATGTATTGTTGAAAAATATGAACGCCTTGATGACACTGATATAAAGCTTTTTGTGAGCGATATCCCCAACAGTATTACAGTCGGTAAGGACGTTGTTGAAAACGCAACGTGGACACCTGATTTGCTTGTTTCGGGTTGTGACTTTGGCCCCACGTCGGGCAGAGGAATTCTTTGCACCACAAGAGGAAAGGTTATTATTGAAAATAATCGCTTCACTAATCTCTGCGGCCCTGCATTGCTTCTTGAGGATGATTGCAATTTCTGGTTCGAATCGGGCTATACCAAAGAGGTCGTTTTCAGAAACAACGTTGTTTCGGGTTGTGATTTCGGCAAAACGTGGGAAACCTCACCCGTTATCCGTTATACACCCAAAATTATGAAAGAGGATTCGGTTCAATACGTTCACGGCAGACTCATACTTGACGGTAACGTCTTTGAAAAATCATCAAACGTCACTCACTCAATCTGGCTTGAATATCTTGCCGAAGCGGTGATAAAGAATAACCGATTCGACGCACCGTATATCATAAATAAAAAAGTCGTCGGCTTTGTTGATGACAGCAAAAATACAGTATCTGACGAAAGGGGATCGGAATGAAAACTCTTTTAAATCTTTTCATTACCTTTGCCAAGGTCGGCGTTATGACCTTTGGCGGCGGCTACGCAATGCTGCCGATTCTTCAGCGTGAAATCGTAGAAAAAAAGAAGTGGGCAACCGATGAGGAACTGATGGATTATTTTGCAATCGGTCAGTGCACACCCGGTATTATTGCTGTCAACACCGCAACCTTTATCGGTCAGAAAACAAAGGGTATCCTTGGCGGAATTTTTGCAACGCTCGGTCTGGTATTTCCGTCGCTTATCATCATTTCTCTTCTTGCGGGAGTTATTGAGGCGTTTTCGCACATTGTCTGGGTGCAACACGCATTCGGCGGCATCAGAATCTGTGTTTGCGTACTGATTCTCAATGCTTTCCTTAAGCTTTTCAAGAAATCCGCATCGGATATCGTTACGTTTATCATCTTTCTTGCGGTTGTTATTCTTGCATTCTTTACGGATATAAGCCCCGTAATTTTTGTTGTTATCTCCGCAATTCTCGGCATTGTTATCAAGAATATAGGAGGTAAAAAGGCATGATTTTTCTTCAGCTTTTCTGGGAATTTTTCAAAACGGGCCTTTTTGCCGTCGGCGGCGGAATGGCAACGATTCCCTTCCTCTATGATTTATCGGATAAAACGGGTTGGTTTACACACGCAGACCTTGCGAATATGATTGCGGTCAGCGAATCAACACCCGGCCCTATAGGTGTTAATATGGCAACCTACGTCGGATATATCACGGGTATGCGAGAGCTCGGAGTTTTCGGTGCGCTTCTCGGTGCAGTTACAGCAACAATCGGTCTGATAACTCCTGCGGTTATAATCATTATGGTTGTTGCGGCATTCCTCAAAAGCTTCCGTGATAACAAATACGTTAACTCTGCTTTCTACGGTTTGCGACCTGCTTCAACGGGTCTGATAGCTGCGGCAGGTTTAAGCGTTGCAGCGGCAAACTTCTTTCCCGAAGCATACACCCTTGCAGGGTTCAACTGGAAGGGTGCAATTCTCTTTGTTGTACTCGCAGTTCTGACGAATATCAAAAAGCTCAGCAAGGTGCATCCCATTGTTTTTATTGGTTTATCGGCACTTGTCGGTGCAGTTTTCTCGATGTGATTTATCAGGAGGAAATATGAGAATTGGTTTCACAACAACAACCGTTCGTCAGATTAAAGACGTTGAATCGGTTGTTGAACTTGCAAAAGAAGTCGGTGCAGATTGCCTTGAATGGGGCGGCGATATCCACGTCAAAGACGTTGAGACTGCAAAAAAAGCTAAAAAGCTCTGTGATGCGGCAGGGATTTCCGTTGCAGCTTACGGCAGTTATTACCGTGTCGGAAGCAACGATGCAACCGAGTGGAAAAAAATCTGCAAGATTGCATCCGTGCTCGGTGCCCGTTGCATAAGAGTATGGCTCGGCAAGGCTGACAGCGAAGTGACTGACGGTAAAACCTATGAATCGCTCGTAGCGGATGCAAAATCAATGTGTGCCGTTGCGGCTGAATATTCAATTGACGTCTGCTGTGAATGTCATCCGAATACCTATAACAATAATACCGACGGCTTCCTGAAAATCAGGGAGGATATCGGTTGCGATAATTTCAAAACGTATTTTCAGTCGCTTTATCGCCGCAAGAAATATGACCTTGACAGAATCGAGAGAACGGCACCATTCACCGATTGTGTGCATATCTCATATTCCGAACAGCGCAGAGAACAGTTTCCGAAATATAATCCGAATTATATAAACGATATTCTCGATAAAATCGTATCAGTCGGCTTCGACGACGATATTCTGATTGAGTTTACTTATTATTCAATGCGCCACGGTCTGCCGCGATGTCTCAAAAAAGATATTGCAAGGCTGAAAAACAGACTTGCAAAATAATCTTTTTTTATCATTTACATATGAGTAAATCAATGATATAATATTTTGATGAAAAATCCCGAAAGGATATGATTGATATGAAATATTTAGGTTTTGCATTGCTCGGTATTCTCGCTTTGCTTGTGGTTTTCCTTGTTATTGCCGCAATCAAAGCAGTGATGATTAAAGCAAAGCCCAACACCAACGCACCTGCAATCAACCCCACAGATGCTGAAGCTGACGATTATGCGCAGAAGCTTTCCGCAATGGTCAAGGTGCCCACCGTCTCACTCAGAGGCAACACAGACCTTTCGCAGTTTTATGCTCTGCACGAGGTTATGAAAAAGAATTTCCCTCTCGTTTTCTCAAAGCTTGAATGCACCGAAATTGAAGGTAACCTTCTTTTCAGATGGGCAGGTAAAGATTCAAAAAGAAACGGTATTCTTCTTATGGGTCATCAGGACGTTGTTACTGCCGATGAGCCTAACTGGGAGAAGGACCCATTCTCGGGTGAAATCTCGGGCGGCAACATCCACGGCAGAGGCACGATGGACTGCAAGTCAACCGTTTTCTCCGAATTTCAGGCTATTGAAGAGCTTCTTGCAGAGGACTTTGAGCCTCCTTGTGATGTTTATCTTGCAACCGCAGTTGATGAAGAAATTTCGGGCGAAGGTGCAAAGAAACTTGTTAGCTTCCTTAAGTCCAAAGGCGTTCATCTTGACGTTGCAATGGATGAAGGCGGCGCAATCCTCAAAGACCAGCTTCCCACAATGAACGGCTGGTGCGCCGCAATCGGTATTCTCGAAAAGGGATATATCGACCTCAAGGTTATCGCAAAGGGTAAGGGCGGCCACTCCTCAACTCCCAGAAGCAACACTCCTCTTGCAAGACTTTCAAAGTTTGTTGCAGACGTTGAAAAGGACAAGCCCTTCAAGGCTGAACTTTCAGGCCCCGTTTATGCAATGCTTGTTGAAGCTGCACCGTATCTCGGTTTCCCCCTGAGAATGGTGCTCGGCAATATGTGGCTCTTCAAGGGCCTTCTTACAAAGGTTCTTCCTATGGTTTCTCCTATGTGCAACGCATTTGTAAAAACCACCTTCTGCTGCACAATGGCTGAAGGCTCACATACTCCCAACGTTATTCCTTCAGAGGCATACGTTGTCTGCAATCTGCGTACATCACCCCACCAGAATGCAGAAGAGTCACTTGCAGTGCTCAAGAAATATGCCGATAAATATGACCTTGAGTTTGAGGTTATCCACGCAAGAGATGCTTCAAACTGTGTTGATTATAAGGGCGAAGAATTCGGTTACCTCAAGAAGTGCCTTAACGAGTGCTATCCCGATGCAGGCGTTATCCCTTATCTTATGACGGGCGGTACGGACTGCCGTCATTATGAAGAAATTGCAGATAACTGCCTTCGTTTCTGCCCGATCAAGATGAGCAACGAGCAGCTTGCCGCAATGCACGCCGCAAACGAAAGCATCGGTGTTGTTGAAACTGCACACTGCGTTAAATTCTATAAGCACTATATCAAGAATCATAAATAAAACAAAAAGGACTGCCTCAAACGAGACAGTCCTTCTTTTTATTAAAACATTAAAGAGTTGAGCCGAAGTCGGTGACGATTGACTGACCTGTGATTGCTCTTGATTCGTCGGATGCGAAGAAGAGAAGCATATTTGCTACGTCCTCGGGCATACAAGGCTGTACCTTGAGGTCGTTGTGCTTCATCATCTGACCGAAGATGTTCATATCCATGTTTGCGGGATTCATACCTGCAACCATAGGCGTAACGATTGTGCCGGGGCAGATAGCGTTACATCTTACGTTTGTGCCTGCGAAGCGAAGAGCGGTGTGGCGGGTGAGACCGATAACGGCAGCCTTTGAAGCAACGTAAGCTGCGCCGCCGCAACCCATAACGCCTGCAACGGATGCAACGTTAACGATTGAGCCGTAGCCTGTTTTTGCCATTTCTGCGCTTACTGCACGCATCATGCACATTGTGCCCTTTGTGTTGATGTCGATAACTTTGTTCATATCTTCGTCTGAGAAGCTGTCAATAGCTTTGAGACCGTTATCAAGAACACCTGCGTTGTTGATAAGAACGTCGATTTTGCCGAATGCTGCAAGAGTTTCTGCAACGATTCTGTTTGCATCCTCATCCTTTGAAATATCGCTGACAACGGGAAGAACTTCTCCGCCTGCAGCACGGATTTTATCTGCAACCTCAAGAAGCTGAGCTTCTCTGCGAGCTGTGATAACAACCTTTGCACCTTCTGCTGCAAACTTTTCAGCAGTAGCTGCACCTACGCCTGAATTACCGCCGGTGATAATTGCAACTTTTCCGTCTAAACGACCCATAATATTAACCTCCGTAATTTTCTCTTTTTCGAAAAAGATTATTTTGTCTTATATTACTATGATAATCGGGTCGCTGTCAAGCG
Organism: Clostridia bacterium; assembly: GCA_017630695.1. GTDB lineage: Bacteria > Bacillota > Clostridia > Oscillospirales > Acutalibacteraceae > CAG-177. The sequence goes on along the minus strand of JAGBUT010000281.1, from coordinate 957 downwards.
TACGAAGATAATTTACAAAAAGAAAATCCCGGAAGGCTTTTAACCTTCCGGGATAAATTATTTATGTTTTAATAAAGCTATAAATTACAGCTTCATTGCAACGTCCCAAGCGCCCCAGATAACTGTGCGAAGGTTACCAACGTTAGCGGCATCACCGATGATGTGAACGTGTTTGCTCTTCTTTTCAACGAGGGGAGTAGGAACGTAACCTACTGACATAACAACGGAATCAGCGGGAATATCGAATTCCTTGCCTTCCTTATCCTTAACCTTAACGGCACCGTCATTGATTTCAACAACGGATGTTTCAAGGATAACGGTAACTTTGTTTGTCTTTAAGAAGTCTCTGAGATAGCTTGTGTTTGCAAGAGCGATACCGGGAGTTGTTACAAGGTCATCCTGCATTTCAACGATTGTGGGCTTCTTGCCGTTGAGATAAAGCTCGTAAGCGATTTCGCAACCTGTAAGACCACCGCCGATGATTGTAACGTTTTCGCCAACTTCTTTGTTGCCGAGAAGGAAGTCAACTGCTTCGATAGCAGTGTCAGCACCCTTAACGGGAATCTTTCTTGCCTTTGCACCTGTAGCGATGATAACTTCGTCAGCACCGAGAGATGCGATATCCTTAACTTCTGTGTTCATCTTAACTTCGATGGGAAGCTTTGCAACCTCACGGTTGTACCAAGCGATGAGGTCACGGTCTTTTTCCTTATATGAAGGAGCAGCAGCGGCGATGAATACACCACCGAGCTTATCGGTCTTTTCGTAAAGAGTTACGCTGTGACCGCGCTTTGCGCAAACGATAGCAGCTTCCATACCGCCGATACCGCCGCCGATAACAGCTATCTTCTTTGCTTTCTTTGCGGGGATTATCTTATATTTCTCCGACTGCATCGTTTTCGGGTTAAGAGCACATCTTGCAAGACCCATAGTGTCCTTGAGGTCCTGGGTATTTGC
>JAGBUT010000280.1 GCA_017630695.1 Clostridia bacterium | reverse complement strand
GCTTGCTGAAATCGCAGTTGCTGATCCCGCAGCATTCACAGCTCTCACAGAGAAGGCTAAGGCTGCTCTCAACTAATTAAAGCTTGATTAATCAGAGATGTAAGATTTATCTGCATCTCTGATTTTTCGCATTTTGCGAAAGAAAAAAACAGTTGAAAAACATCGTTTTTCGTAATAAAATACTATATAAAGGTATCAAATAAAATAATATATTAAGGTATCAAAGTAATATGGAGAGAATAACAGCCAGAACAAATGATAAAATCAAATATGCTGTTCGCCTTGGAGAGAGTGCTTCGTTCCGCAGACAAAGCGGTGAGTTCTTTCTCGAGGGCGCACGGCTCTGTTTTGATGCGGCAAAAACCGGCATCGAAATAAAGCAGGCGTTTTTCACTCCGTCGGCTCTTGAAAAATACTCGGCATATATTGGTGAAATTGTTTCAACGGGATGTGCCTGTTTTGAAATCAGCGTTGACGTTGCAAAAAAACTTTCAGATACCGAAAACCCGCAGGGAGTTTTCTGCGTTTGCGGAAAGAGAAATCTTTCATCACAGATTGATTACTCGGGCAAATATCTTGCTCTCGAAAATCTTCAGGATCCTTCGAATCTCGGTGCTGTCTGCAGAAGTGCAGAGGCGCTCGGTCTTGACGGATTGATTGTCAGCGGCGGATGTGACGTTTATAACCCCAAGGCTCTGCGCGCGGCGATGGGTTCATCAATGAGAATACCGATTGTTGAATCAGATGACCTTACGTCCCTTCTCAAAGATGCTTCTTCAAACGGAATGAAAACCTACGCATCAGTACCACGAAGCGACGCAGAGGATATCCGAAAAGTCAACCTTGACGGTGGAGTGATAATCTGCGTGGGCAACGAAGGCTCGGGGCTTTCACAAGCGGCAATCGATGCCTGCGATGCGGCGGTAACGATTCCGATGCTCGGCAGAGCAGAATCATTCAATGCTTCTGCTGCAGCGGCAATTCTTGCCTGGGAGCTGATGCGATGAACGGAAACACTGTTTATTGGGTCTGGCTTTCAATGGCGCTCGGTGCGGCTGCAAGAGTGGATGAAATACTCGGCAGCTTTTCAACTCCGAAAGAAATTTATGAAAGCGGAACAACCGATAAGATTATTTCGGGAGTCTTTTCGAAAAAGCAGATAGAAAAACTTGAGGCAACTCCGATAAAGAATGCCTATGCGGCGATTGAAATCTGCAAGAAAAACGGCTGGAAAATCTATACGCTTGAGGACAGCGCTTATCCCGATATGCTTCGGCATCTGCCTGACAGACCGCTTGTGCTTTACGTTGACGGTGATATTTCTTATCTCAACTCAAGCGTTGCAATCGGAGTTGTAGGCACAAGAAAACCTTCGTATGAAAGCGTGGAGATTGCGCATAGAATATGTGCAGGAATGTCTGCTATGAACGCTGTTATCGTCAGCGGCGGCGCACTCGGTATCGACAGTGCCGCACACGAGGGAGCACTTCAGTCAGGCGGCAAAACAATCTGTGTAATGGGTTGCGGTCTCGGTTGCGGATACCTTCGGGAAAACGAAAATCTGCGCAGAAGAATCAGCAAATCAGGTGCGTTGGTTACAGAATATCCGCCTCTTATGGGCGTTACGAGATACAGCTTCCCCGAAAGAAACAGAATTATTTCGGGAATGAGTATGGGCGTTCTTGTTGTTGAAGCAGGTGAAAAAAGCGGTTCTCTGATTACTGCACGCAATGCCAATGAGCAGGGCAGAGACGTATTTGCAATCCCCGGCAGCATTCTCAGCAGCGCATATACGGGTGTTAACCGACTTATCCGTGACGGAGCGATGGTTGTTACCTGCGCACAAGATATTCTTTACGGATATTCGATGGTTTATCCTGAAAGAATAAACCTCGGGGTGAAGATTCCCGAAATGACGTCGGACGATTTTTCAAGGCAGATAAAGTTGACGTTTGTTGGCGAAAAAGAAGAAACGAAGGTTATAAAAATTAAAAAAGAATCTTCATCCGGCCTTGACCCCGATTCGGCGGCGGTCTACGAGGTCTTTAAAAACGAACCTCTTCACGCAGACGAAATCTGCGCGATGACGGGCATACCTGCCCCGAGAGTGCTTTCAGCGTTGATGATTCTTGAGATGAACAATCTCATTGAAGCAACTGAAGGCAAATGTTATCAGATAGTTTAATTTTTAGAATTCAAATATATTACTGACAGGAGAATAACTTAAATGTCAAAGCTTGTTATCGTTGAGTCGCCTGCAAAGGCGAACACAATCAAGAAATATCTCGGCAAAGAGTTTGAAGTTGTTGCATCAAAGGGTCATATCAGAGACCTTCCTGCTGCAAAGCTCAGCGTTGACGTTAAAAACAACTTTGCTCCCAAATACGCTCTTATCAAGGGCAAAGAAAAGCTTGTTAAAGAGCTTAAAGAAAAGGTTGATGCAAGCGAAGCAGTTTATCTCGCAGCCGACCCTGATCGCGAAGGAGAAGCACTTTCATGGCATCTTGCAACCGTTCTCGGTCTTGACCTGAATAAGAAAAACCGTGTTACGTTCAACGAAATCACAAAAACGGGTATCGCTAACGGTATGGCAAACCCCAAGCAGGTCAACCTCGATCTTGTAAATGCCCAGCAGGCAAGAAGAATTCTTGACCGTCTTGTAGGTTACAGACTTAGTCCCTTCGTTTCACAGAAAATCAGAAGAGGTCTTTCTGCAGGCCGAGTTCAGAGCGTTGCCGTAAGACTTATCGTTGACCGTGAAAACGAAATCGACGCATTCAACCCCGAAGAATATTGGATTCTTGAAGCAAAACTTGCTACCGCACAGAGAAGAGTTCTTACCGCTACTCTCTACTCTGATGAAAACGGCAAGATTAAGATTGTAAACAAAGAGCAGGCTGACGCATATCTTGCTCGTCTTGACGGCGCTGAATACGAAGTTAAATCCGTTAAAAAGGGCACGAGAAAAAAGAATCCTGCACCTCCTTTCATTACCTCAACTCTTCAGCAGGAGGCTTCAAGAAAGCTTGGTTTCCAGGCTGAAAGGACAATGAGAACAGCTCAGGAACTTTACGAAGGTGTTAACGTAAAGGGCATCGGTATGAGTGGTCTTATCACCTATATGAGAACTGACTCGCTCAGAATTTCCGAAGAAGCAAGAGCTGCCGCAACAAGCTATATCGCAGAGGCTTTCGGCAACGAGTATCTGCCCGAAAAACCCGTATATTATAAGTCAAGAGCAAACGCTCAGGATGGTCACGAAGCTATCAGACCTTCTGTTCCTTCGCTCACACCCGAACAGGTCAAGAGCAGCCTTACCTCTGACCAGTATAAGCTTTACAGCCTTATCTGGAAGAGATTTATGGCAAGTCTTATGGCAAGTAGTGTTCAGAACACCGTTAAGGCCGAAATCCTTGCAAGAAAAGAAACTGACGGCGATAAATTCTGCCTTTTCACAGCAGCGGGCTATTCGGTTAAGTTCGACGGTTTCACAAAGCTCTATGAACTTGCAGAGGAAGAAACAGACAAGGGCGTTCTTCCCGAAATCAAGGCGGATGAAAAACTCAAGATGCGTGAGCTTAACGCAAATCAGCATTTCACACAGCCCCCTGCAAGATACACCGAAGCTTCCCTTATCAAGGAGCTTGAAGAAAACGGTGTAGGTCGCCCCAGCACGTATGCAACAATTCTTTCAACGATTATCAAAAGAGGATATATCCAGAGAAAGAGTAAGCAGCTTGTTCCCACAGAACTCGGTGTTGCAATAACGGGGTTACTTAAAGAGAAATTCCCCAAAATCGTAAACACAAAGTTCACCGCACAGCTTGAAACCAATCTCGACCACGTTGGCAGCGGTGACGTTGATTACGTTAAAATGCTTGATGAATTCTATGCTGACTTTGAAAAGACACTCGACAAGGCAAAGTCCGAGATGAAAAACGTCAAGATTCAGCTTGAAGAGGATATCACAGATATTCCTTGTGATAAGTGCGGCAGAATGATGGTTATCAAGACCGGCAGATTCGGCAGATTCCTTGCTTGTCCCGGATATCCCGATTGCCGTAACGCAAAGCCGCTTATTGTTAACACAGGCGCAAAATGCCCTGAATGCGGCGGCGAAATCATCGAAAGAAAGTCCAAGAAGGGTCACGTATTCTATGGCTGCAGTGAATGGCCCAAGTGTAACTTTATGAGCTGGGATGCTCCTGCAGGTAAGCAGTGCCCTGAATGCGGCAAAACGCTTTTCAAGAAGAAGGGCGGCAAGGTTGTTTGTCTTGCAAAGGGATGCGGATATGAAAAGGCTCCCGGAAAGAAAAAGAATGATGAATAAGGTGAAAGTTATCGGAGCAGGTTTTGCTGGCGTTGAAGCCGCTTGGCAGCTTGCAAACAGAGGAATCGAAGTTGAGCTTTATGAAATGAAGCCCGTGAGATACTCTCCTGCTCATTCAAATGAAGGCTTTGCGGAGCTTGTTTGTTCAAACTCCTTCAAAGCAATGCGCCTCGGCTGTGCGGCAGGTATGCTCAAGGCAGAGATGGAGCTTATGGGCTCTCTCTGTGTTGAATGCGCAAAGGCAACTGCCGTGCCTGCAGGAGGAGCTCTTGCGGTTGACAGAGATAAATTTTCTGCACTTGTAACCGAGAAAATTCTCTCCAGAAAAGAGATTACGGTTATCAGAGAAGAGGTTACTGAGATTCCCGACGGCGACGTTATCATCGCCGCAGGTCCTCTCGCATCCGAAGCTCTTTCCGAAAAAATCAAAGAGCTTTGCGGAGGCAGCCTCAGTTTCTTCGATGCAGCAGCACCGATAGTGACCGCAGAAAGCATTGACCTCGACTGTGCCTTTATGCAGTCGAGATACGACAGAGGCGAGCCTGACGACTACATCAATTGCCCGATGAATAAAGAGGAGTACGAAGCTTTCTATGAGGCACTTATCAATGCGGAAAGTGCTCCAACTCACGAATTTGATAAGCGAAAGGGCGTTTATGAAGGCTGTATGCCGATTGAGGTTATGGCTTCAAGAGGTCACGATACAATCCGTTTCGGTCCGATGAAGCCTGCAGGTCTTGTCAATCCCAAAACGGGACACAGACCTTGGGCAAATCTTCAGCTTCGCAAAGAAAACACAGCAGGCACGATGTATAATCTTGTAGGCTTCCAGACGAATCTCAAATTCGGTGAGCAGGAGAGAGTATTCTCGATGATTCCTGCCTTGAAGAATGCCGAGTTTGTCAGATACGGTGTTATGCACCGCAACACCTTCATCGATTCACCCCGTCTGCTTGATTCGGATTTCCGTTTCAGGGAAAGGGAAAATCTGTATTTCGCAGGTCAGATAACGGGTGTTGAGGGTTATATGGAATCCGCTTGTGCAGGAATCCTTGCAGGTATAAATGCGGCAAACCGTATTCTCGGCGAGAAAAAGTTTATTCCGAACGAGCTTACGATTTCGGGCGCACTTGCAAGATATATCAGTGACGAAAGCGTTAAGAATTTCCAGCCGATGGGAGCGAGTTTCGGCTTACTTCCTTCGCTCGATACAAAAATCAGAGATAAAAAACTGCGATATGAGGCACTTGCCGAAAGAGGTCTAAACGCTCTTAAAGAGCAGTTAGCAGTAAAGGATGAAATCCATGAATGAAAAACTTGAAGCATTGCAGGAAAACCTCGGCTACCGTTTCAAGGATATTTCTCTTCTTGAAACGGCACTGACACATTCCTCATATGCAAATGAAAGAAGCGAGAAAACAGCATATAACGAGAGACTTGAGTTTCTTGGTGATTCGGTGCTGGGTTTTGTTTCTGCGAAATATTTCTATCAGAATTTCGATATGCCCGAAGGTGAGTTGACCAAACACAGAGCTGCAAAGGTTTGTGAAAAAGCTCTCTGCACCTACGCAAAGGAGCTCGGTATCGGGGATGCACTTCTTCTCGGAAGAGGTGAGGACAGAACGGGCGGCAGAGAGAGACCCTCGATTCTTGCCGATGCTTTTGAAGCTGTTCTTGCGGCGATTTATCTTGACGGAGGTCTTGAAGAGGCAAGTAAACTTGTGCTTCGCTTTATTCCCCGTCACGATGAATTCAACAACGCAAAGGACTATAAGACCACTCTGCAGGAGATTATTCAGCGAAACCGCGAAGAGCGTCTTGAATACGTTGTAACGGATTCTTCAGGCCCCGACCACGCAAAAACGTTCACCGTTGAGGTTCATCTTAACAGCAACGTTATCGGCAGGGGCACGGGCAAGAGCAAAAAACTTGCAGAACAGTATGCGGCAAGAGAAGCTCTTGAGCTTATGGGTATAAAATGAAGCATATAAACGTTGCACTTTTTGTTGTGCATAAAGGCTGTCCGCATATGTGTTCGTTCTGCAATCAGAGAAGTATTTCGGGCAGTCAGAAAGAAATAACGCCCGATGAAGTACGCTCTGCGGCGCAGACTGCAATCGCCTCGCTTTCACAAAACGAAGCGGCAGGCGGAGAGATTGACTTCTTTGGCGGCAGCTTTACGATGATAGAGAGGGGATATATGATATCCCTGCTCGAAGCTGCGTATGAATACGTTGAAAACGGCAGTTTTAAAGGAATACGAATTTCAACAAGACCCGACGGAATTGATGCTGAAATATGCTTGATTCTCAAGAAATACGGTGTAACTGCAGTTGAACTCGGTGCACAGAGTCTTGATGACAGAGTGCTTGAGCTTAATGAGAGAGGTCATACCGCAAAGCAGGTTGAAGCAGCGGTTGCAACGCTGAAAAGCTTTGGCTTTGAAACGGGTCTGCAGATGATGACAGGGCTTTACGGATCTGAAGATTCTGACAGCCTCGAAACTGCAAAAAAAATTATCGAAATGAGACCCGACACCGTGAGGATTTATCCGACGGTTGTTATAAAAGGCACAAGGCTTCATTCTTTGATGCAGTCAGGTGAATTTATTCCCAAAGGTATTGAAGAAACCGTTGACCTTTGTGCAAGGCTCATTCCGATGTTTGAGGATGAGGGCATTAAGGTTATCCGTGTTGGTCTGCATTCAGGCGGAGACGTTGAAGCGGATTATGCAGGCGGTGCTTATCATCCTGCGCTCAGGGAACTTTGCGAGGGCAGAATTTATTATAATATCGCGCTCGGAAAGCTTCGTGAATACGGCTGCGGAAGTTATATTCTCGCAGTTGACAAAAAAGAAATTTCCAAGATGACAGGTCAGAAAAAACAAAATCTGATAAAACTGCAATCGCTCGGCTATGGTTGTTCCGTTAAAGGACGAGACGGTATGGCGAAATATGAGGTTGCGGTTGAAAAATAAGGTTAGTGATATAAATGAGATTAAAAGCGCTTGAAATGCAGGGCTTCAAATCCTTTCCCGATAAGACGGTGCTCGAATTCGGCAAAGGCATAACGGCTGTTGTCGGCCCCAACGGATCGGGTAAGAGTAATATCTCCGATGCCGTGCGTTGGGTTTTGGGTGAGCAATCAACCAAAACGCTCCGAGGCTCCCGAATGGAGGACGTTATCTTCGGCGGTACAAGTCAGAGAAAGGCTCTCGGATATGCCGAGGTTACTCTTCGTCTTGATAACGCTGACAGAGGCATCCACTCCGACAAGGATGAGGTTTCTGTTACACGACGTTATTATCGCTCTGGCGAAAGTGAATACAAAATCAACGGTGAGGTTTGCCGTTTGAGAGATATCCACGAGCTGTTTATGGATACGGGTCTGGGTCGTGACGGCTATTCAATGGTCGGTCAGGGCAGAATTGCAGACCTCGTTTCCGCACGTTCTTCACAGAGAAGAGATATGCTTGAAGAAGCGGCAGGTATTTCACATTTCCGTTACAGAAGAGCTGATGCAAATCGCAAGCTCGAGCAGGCGGAAGAAAATCTTATCCGTTTGAGAGATATTCTTTCAGAGCTTGAAAGCCGAATCGGTCCTCTTAAGACACAGAGCGAAAAGGCAATGAAATTTCTTGCTCTCGCAGAGGAAAAGAAAACCCTTGAAATCGGTCTCTGGCTTCATACAATCGAGAAATCCAGAAACGGTCTCAAAGAGCAGGAACATAAGCTTTCGATTGCGACCTCTCAGTATGAGATGACTGAAAACGAGCTTGTTGAGCTTATTGAAAAAATCGAAGCGGCTATTAAAGAGGGTCAGGATATCACGCTTGAAATCGAGCGTCTGCGCCAGACCATTTCCGAAAGTGAAGAAGAAGCCGCTGTTATCGACGGTAAAATCGCCGTTGAAAGAAACACAATTGAACATAACTTGCTTACAATCGAGAGAATCAGCGGTGATATGGGCGACAGTGAGCAGTCACTTGCCGAAACCGATGCACAGATTGAGCAGGCGCAGAATAATATCGCTGCAAACGAAGCAAAGATTGCCGAAAAGAGAGAAGAGCTTTCTGCAGAAATCGAAAGACTCAATTCACTCCTCGGCAAAAACAGCGAAAACAGCGAAAAGGCAAGAGAAATCAATGAAAAGCTTACTGCGGCAGCTATGAATGCCGCTGACGTCAGGGTTGAAAAATCAACTGCTCAGTCCACACGTGCCGAGCTTGACACAAGAATAGCCGCTATTGACGAGGTTATTACTGCAAGAGGCGGTGTGCTTGAAACTCTCAAGGCAGAGGAGACCGCAGCTAAAGCTGTGCTTGACAGGCTCAACGGTGAGGCTGATGAGCATAACAATGCCCTTGACGGATACAGAATGATTCTTGATACAAGAAGCGAAAAGGTCGAGAGACTCCGCAAGGATATTGATTCACTGAATCTTGATATCTATCAGAAAAATGCAAGAATCCGAATGCTCGATGACCTTGAAAAGAATCTTGACGGCTATGCAGGAAGTGTTCAGAAGGTTATCAAGGAATCCAAACGAGGATTCTTAAAGGGCGTTCACGGCACTCTTTCACAGCTTATCACAGTGCCTGCAGAGTATGCGGTGGCAATCGAAACTGCTCTCGGTGCGGCAATTCAGAATATTATCACAGATGATGAAAACTCCGCAAAGAGAGCAATTAATTATCTGAAAGATAACAGAGCAGGTCGAGCAACCTTCCTGCCTCTGACAAGCGTTAAATCAAGACCCTTTACCGAAAAAGGCCTTGAAAAATGCGAGGGCTTCGTTGCTATGGCGGATGAGCTTCTCGAATTCGACAAAAAATATTCCGAAATCATCGGTTCACTTCTTGCCAGAACAGCTGTTGTTGATAACATCGATAACGGTATCGATATGGCAAAGAAATTCGGATATCGCTTCAAGATTGTTACCCTTGACGGTCAGGTGCTTAACGCAGGCGGCTCGATGACGGGTGGTTCAAGAGGTTCAGGCACAGGCTTCCTCAGCCGTGTCAACGAAATCGAAACTCTCAAAGAAAAGGTTGCGGCACTTGAAAAACAGCTTGATGAAAAGCAGAGCGTTTTCAAGGGTCTCTCCGAAGAACTTGCACTCGTTCAGGCAGAGCTTGACGCTTCCGAAGCAGAGCTTATCAAAGTTCAGGAGGATATTATCCGAGCAGAGAGCGAGCTCAAGCTTATCAGCGACAGATATTCCGTTGCAAAGGGTCATATTGATGAACTTGAAGCAGAAAAAGTCAGAGCAAAGCAGAGAATTGCCGAGGCTTTTGCGACCGAAGAAAAGGCAGATAAGGAACTCGCTTCCATCAATGCCGAAACAGAGGCTCTCACCACTTCATTGACCGAGCTTAATGCTGAAAAAGAGTCAATCGATAAGCTCCGAGAGGAATCGGGCGAAATCCAGAATGCTCTCAACCTTGAAATCGTTGCAATGCGCAAGGAAATCGAGGCGGATAATGAAATTATTCAGGAGTGTCTGCGCCGTAAGGATGCGTTCAGCAAAAGGGCAGACAGACTCAATGCGGAAATCGAAGAAATCAGGCAGATTAACGCAGAAACAGAAGCCCGTATTTCGGAATTTGAGGAGCAGGCAAAATCGCTCCGAGAGGGAGCAGTTTCCGCAAAAGACAGCATTGCAGCTCTTGTTGAAAAGAGAACAACTTCAGAGGCTGAAAGCACAGCATTGAGAAACAAAGAGCGTGAAAAAACCGCAGAGAGAGAAAAACTCGGCGGTGAACTTGCCAGACTTGAAGAGCGCCGCGATTCAATGCAGAGAGAGCTTGAAACGGCACAGAACAAGCTCTATGACGAATATCAGCTTACTCTTCGTGAAGCGATTGAGATGGAAATTGTGCTTGACGATATCCCGAAGGCACAGCGCACTCTTCAGGAAACAAAGAATAAAATTCGAGGTCTCGGCAGCGTAAACGTAGGCGCAATCGAGGAATACAAAGAAGTTTCCGAGCGATATGAATATATGAGTGGTCAGCTTACCGATATCGAAAAATCTAAGGGTGAGCTTACAAAGCTTATCGAGGAACTTACGGGTAAAATGGCTGAACGCTTCAGAGAACAGTTCAGACGCATCAACAACAACTTCGGTGAAACCTTCAAAGACCTCTTTGACGGTGGTAAGGCAGAGCTTGTGCTCGACGATCCGCAGGACGTTCTCGAATGCAACATCAACATCAGGGTACAGCCCCCGGGCAAGAACGTTCAGAATATCGACCTGCTTTCGGGTGGTGAAAAGGGTCTTGCAGCTATCGCTCTTCTCTTTGCGATTCTCAAGGTTACACCTGCTCCGTTCTGTATCTTTGACGAGGTTGAAGCTGCGCTTGACGACGTTAACGTTTCAAGATACGCAAGTTACGTTCGCAATATGACGGGCAGCACTCAGTTTATCCTCATCACTCACAGACGAGGCACAATGGATGAGGCTGATATGCTCTACGGTGTAACAATGCAGGAAGAAGGCGTATCAAAGCTTCTCGAGCTTAAAACAGCAGAAATGGCTAAAAAACTCGGTCTTGAATAATCATATAGACTGTGCTATAATTGATTTATTATAAGGCAGTATGCACTGTCATAAAGTTTAAATTAAATTTATATATTATTTTGCAGGAGGAAATTCAAAATGGCTAACCACGGTATTATTACTTACCCCGACGCTCAGGCTGTTCAGAAGCAGCTTGACGAACTTATTAAGAAGCCTATTCACTCAATCTCTCCCGAAGCTCTCAAGAGATACGAAGAAGAGTATTTTGACAAGAAGTGCGCAAAGTCAAAGGCTATGATCGAAGAAGCAAAGCAGATCATCCCCGGCGGCGTTCAGCACAACCTTGCTTTCAACTATCCCTTCCCCCTTGTTTTCACAAAGGCTGAAGGCGCATATCTTTACGATATCGACGGCAACAAGTATTTCGACTTCCTTCAGGCAGGTGGTCCCACCGTTCTTGGCAGTAACCCTCCTGCAGTTCGTGAAAAGGTTATCGAGCTCCTCAATACTTGCGGTCCTTCAACAGGTCTTTTCCACGAATATGAATATAAACTCGGCAAGAAGATTGCTGATCTTATTCCCTCGGTTGATATGTTCCGTATGCTCGGTTCAGGTACCGAAGCTTGTATGACAGCTATCCGTGTTGCACGTCTTGCAACAGGCAAAAAGAAGATTCTTAAG
>JAGBUT010000279.1 GCA_017630695.1 Clostridia bacterium | reverse complement strand
GCCTCGGTATCAATCAGCGCACCTCTTGAAGTGTTGAGGATGAACACCTTCTCTTTCATCATTTTCAGCGAGAAGCTGTTGATGAGGTGGTAGGTTGCGTTCGTCAGCGGACAATGGAGCGAAATAACGTCGGAACGTGAAAAAAGCTCCTCGAGAGAAACGTATTCAAGGAATCCCTGCGTCGGATTCGGGTCGTAGGCAATAACGTTCATCCCGATACCTCTGCAGATTTCAATGAATGCCGTTCCGATTTTGCCCGTGCCGATAACTCCGAGCGTTTTGCCGTAAAGGTCAAAGCCGACGAAACCGTTGAGGCTGAAATTGAAATCCCTTGTTCTGATATATGCCTTGTGCGTTTTTCTCACAAGAGTGAGCAAAAGAGCAAGAGTATGCTCGGCAACTGCGTGCGGTGAATATTCGGGCACTCTGACAACGGTCAGCTCCCTTGCGCAAGTGAGATCAACGTTGTTATAACCTGCACAGCGAAGAGCAATCAGCTCAACGCCGATGCTTTTGAGCACCGATATTGTTTCGGCACCTATATCGTCATTCACAAAGGCAACAACCGCCTTTGCGCCTTTTGCCATAACCGCAGTTTTCGGACTGAGCTTGGATTCAAAATATTCAATCTCAACTCCGTATTCTTCTTTAAGCCTGTCGAAATAAATTCTGTCGTAAGGCTTCGTATCGAAAAATGCTGTTTTTATCATAAAATCACCCGAGAATAGTTTATCCTCGGGGGACTCTATTATTTAAGCTTGTGGATAAAAAGTCCGCTGAGAAGCTTGGGCTCAAACCACGTTGATTTGGGAGGCATAAGCTGACCTGCATCGGCAATATCCATCAGCTCACGCAGAGTTGTGGGATACATTGAGAATGCAAGGCACATATCATCCTTCGCTCTTCTTTCAAGCTCACCGAGACCTCTGATACCGCCTACGAAATCGATGCGTTTATCCGTTCTGGGGTCATCGATGCCGAGCACGGGAGAGATGAGATTATTCTGAAGAATCGAAACGTCAAGCGAAGCAACGGGGTCTGACGAATCGAAGGTGCCTTCCTTTGCGGTAACTTTATACCACTCACCGCCCAGAAGCATACCGAAGGTGTGAGCTTCGGCAGGTTTATAAGCTTCTGCTCCGACCTTTTCAACTGTGAATTTCTCGCTGATTTTTGCAATAAACTCCTCTTCGGTGTTGCCGTTCAGATCCTTCATAACGCGGTTGTAATCCATAATTTCAAGCTCGTTGCAGTCAAAAAGAACTGCGAGGAAGAAATTGAATTCTTCACTGCCGTTATAATCGGGATTCTGCTCACGTCTTTTGAGACCGACCTTGACCGCTGATGCGGCTCTGTGGTGACCGTCGGCAATATAAAGATAGTCAACTCCCTCAAAGAGCTTTGCGATTTCAGCCGTTGTTTCGGGGCAATCGATAACCCATACGGTGTTGCCGATGCCGTCATCGGTCACGAAATCGTAAACGGGAGCGTGGTTTTTTGTCCATTCGCCGAGAATTGCGGCAACCTTTTCCTGCGGACGGTAGGTGAGGAAAATGGGGCCCGTGTTTGCGTCGCAATAATCAACGTGGTTGATTCTGTCAGCTTCCTTATCGGCTCTGGTAAGCTCGTGCTTTTTGATGACGTTGTTGATGTAATCGTCAATCGAAACGCAGCCGACGAGACCCGTCTGTGCTCTGCCGTTCATAATCTGGCGGTAGATATAGAATCTGCTTTCGCAATCCTGCTCACAGACACCGTCGGAAACGAGCTTTTCAAGATTCTCTTTTGCCTTGAGATAAACCTGCTCGGAATAGAGGTCTGTACCCTCGGGCAAATCTATTTCAGCCTTGTCAACGTGCAGGAATGAATAGGGGTTGCCCTTGACCATTTCTGCGGCTTCCTTGCTGTTCATAACGTCATAGGGTAAAGCGGCAACCTTTGAAGCGAATTCGGAAACGGGTCTGACCGCCTTGAAGGGTCTGAATACTGCCATAGTATCAATCCTTTCGCAATGGGATAATATTATTAATATTATATTATATAAAAATAATAATGCAGAGTATATTTTACATTATCAATATCCGTTTGTCAATTTACACTTTCACAAAGGTTTGTGCAAGAGTAAAGTGTTTTTGGTACAAAATGGAGATTTGAGCAAAAAAGGACAGCCCGAAAGCTGTCCTTTAACTCATATTTCAATTGTTTCGCCCAGACGGAATGAATAAATCAGCGTTTGTTTCACGGGCAGACCGATAACCTGCTCGAGACAGCGGCGGTAGATTCCGAGCTGACCCGAATAAAGCTCACGGAGTTCTTCTGCAACGCTCACTCTGTCGGTCTTGTAGTCAACAATCACGAGCTCACCGTTTTCGATGAAAGCACAGTCGGCAACACCCTCGATGATGATTTTTTCATCCCCTGCTATGCCATCGGGCACTTCGGGATAAAGCTCTCTGACGGGGATGCCGAAGGTGAACTCATACTCCTTGAACACCTTTTCAGATGCGAGAATACGCTTTGACAAGGGTGATGCGAAAAATGCCGAAATCGCTTTGATATCAACGGCATTCGCCTCTGCCTCGGTGAGCATTCCGTCGGCAACGAGTCGCTCAAGCTCAGCTTTGGCATCTGCACCTGCCGAGGAATAATCGGCATACTGCATAAAGCGGTGGGTTGCCGTGCCTCGCTGTGCGGGAGTGAGTCTGTCTTTGCTCATAAACGCAGGTCTGCGTGAGGCAAAATATTCGCTTCCCGTTTCGCCCATATCAAGATTCGATGCAATCTGCTTTGCCACAACTCCGTTGAGCGCACCGTAGGGATATTCATAGCCGAGCCTTGCTCTGATTTCTTCGAGCATATCGGCATCCGACTCAGCCTCGGGGATTTCAACCTCAAAGCTTTCGCTCTGATAATTCCTTATAATTTCGGCTTTAAGCGGTGCGGTGCAAGGGAGATTGAACCTCTGCGAAATGCCTGCTTCCGTTCGGAGCAGGTTGGCGTCGGGGTGACGAAGAAGCGAGGTGATGATGCACTCCGCATAACTCGAAAAACCGATGACGGTGAAGGGATTTGCTCTGCTCTCGCTTCGCAGGTTTGCCGCCGCAGAGGTAAGAGTTTTCTTCGTGTCGGCACACGAGGAGAGCATAATGAGTTTCTCTTTCGCTCTTGTGAGAGCAACGTAAAGCACTCGCAATTCCTCGGAATGCTCCGCTTTGAGAGTTTCGGTTTTTGCGGCAAGTCTTGGCAGAGTGTCGTATTTTGCAACGCCCGTATTATTCTTGATACCGATGCCGCTTTCACTTGCAATAATCAGATCCTCACGGTTGAAGAAATCACCGTAAGGCTTTTCGCACGCGGCAACAAAGCAAACGGGAAATTCAAGACCCTTGCTCTTATGGATGGTCATTATTTTAACTGCGTTTGCGGCTTCGGATTTTGAGCTGCCGCAGTTTATATCGCCGCCGCTTTTCGAGATATTGTCAAGATAAGCAACAAAGCCCGAAACGCCTCTTCTGCCGTTTGACTCGAATTTGTTGGCAAGGTCGGTGAAAAGATTGAGATTTGCTCTGCGTGACTGACTGTTTTTCATCGCACAGACAGCGGCGGAGTAACCCGTTTCTTCGATGAGTCTGCGCACGAGCTCACCGACTCTGACGGTTGCGGCAATGCGGCGCATTTCTTTGAGACGGGCAATGAATTCAGCCGCCTTTTCGTTGCCGTTTTCGGATGCGGAAACAACGCAGGAATATATGCTCCCCTTTTTCTTTTCGGTTCGCATCACGGCAAGGTCGTCGGGCGTGAAGCCGAAAACGGGAGAGAGCATAACGGCTGTCAGCGGAATATCGTTTACGGGGTTATCGATAATCTTTAAAAGCGAGGTGAGAAACATTATTTCGGGAGTGTTGAGGAAGCCTTCCGTTGCCTCACAGCTTACGGGGATTCCCCTTGAATTGAATTCGTCAACAAACTCTCTCGAGCTGTTTTTGACGCTTCTCAAAAGGATGCAGAAATCCTTATATTCGGCAGGTCTGAAGCCGTCACCCGAAGTGAGGGGCATACCTTGTGAAACAGCCTTCTGCACGTAATCGGCAATATACTGCGCCTGAACTTTCGTGAAATTATCCTTATCCGTTTCGAAAAGAATAAATTCCGTATCCGCACCCACGGATTCGGGGTATGACGCACCTGCTTCGAGTCTTTCGTTTTTATCGTAGTCAAGACCGCCTGCCTCACGGCTCATAACAGCCTCAAAGATGAAGTTTACAATCTCCGTAACACCCTTACGGCTTCGGAAATTCTTGCCGAGAGTGACCCTTGCAGGGTAGTTTTCGGCTTCGGTTTCGTATTCCTCCATACGGTCTCTGCGGGCGAGAAAAATCTCGGGCATCGCCTGACGGAAACGGTAGATGCTCTGCTTGACGTCACCAACCATAAAGAGGTTGTTTTCGTTCTTTGAGAGCGAGGCAAAAATCATATCCTGCGCAAGGTTGACGTCCTGATATTCGTCAACGAGGATTTCGGCATAATTCTCTGAAAGTGCGAGTGCAAGGGGAGTTTTTTTATAGCCTTCGGCACTCGGCTCAACGAGTAATCGGAGAGCCATATGAAGAGTATCGGAGAAATCCGCACCGTTTTCCG
>JAGBUT010000278.1 GCA_017630695.1 Clostridia bacterium | reverse complement strand
GGCTTTGACGCTTTAATGGGACAGAGTGCATCTTTTCGGAAAAGACATATATATAAAAGGTATAGTAATATTATATACAAAGAAAATTTGTGTTCCACAATATAGTGTGGTTTGGCTCAAAATATCACTTATATATTGATAAATGCGATTTTTTGTGATAAAATGAGCGAGTAACAATCTGAAAGGAGATTTTTATTATGATCGGTTTAGGTAAATGGGCATGTAGCGTAAACACAATGTTTTTCTCGGGTGACGTTGATTTTGAAATTTTCGACAATAACGGCGAATACGGCTTCAATCTTAACATTCCCAACGTAAAAATTCCTGATATCACAGTTAAAGACGTTGAAGAAGATGATGACACAATCACCGCAACAGTTGAAACAAGCCTTCTCCCCGGCAAGGACATCGTTCTTGTTGTAACAATCGAGGATGACACTTTTGATGGCTACATCAAAGTTCCTATGTTTGGCAAGGTAAAACTCAAAAACGGCAGAAAAATCGGATAAAAAATTAACCGCACTGTTTTTTGCAGTGCGGTTGTTTTTTATCCGGATTAATTTGCGGAGGTTTTTGAAACGTCGCCGCAGCATTTCTTATATTTCTTGCCGCTGCCGCAGGGACAAGGATCGTTGGGAGCAACTTTTTCCTTCTTCTTGACGGTTCTGCCCTTTTCGCTTCCGTCGGATGCACCGCTTGTGCCCGTAATCTTTGCGGTCTGCTCACGCTTGGTCTCTTCCTTGTTTCTGATCATAACAATAAGCATATTTCTTGCGGTATCTTCACGGATTTCCTCGTTCATACCGTCAAACATATCAGAACCGACCTGTCTGTAAGCAACAACGGGGTCTGTCTGACCGTAGGCACGCAGACCGATACCTCTGCGAAGCTGATCCATCGCATCGATATGATCCATCCACTTGCTGTCAACAGTGCGAAGAAGAATCATCTTCTCAAGCTCACGCATAACGGGTTCGCCGTTTTCATTTGTGCCGAAAAGCTCTTCTCTTTCTTCATATCTTGCCATTGCTCTGTCGATGAGGGTTTCACGGATTTCATCCTTATCACTGATATCCTCAAAGTCGCCTTCGGAAGCAATACCCCAGCTTCTGAACTTCTCAACAAGACCTTCGACGTTCCATTCTTTCTTTGAAGCCTGAGCAGAGCAGAACATATCAACCGCATCTGTGATGCTTCCTTCGATCATACGAAGGATGATGGGTTTGAGTTCTTCTCCGTCAAGCACCTGATTTCTCTGCTTGTAGATAAGCTCTCTCTGACGGTTCATAACGTCGTCATACTGAAGAACGCTCTTTCTGATACCGAAGTTTCTGCCTTCAATCTTCTTCTGTGCGCTTTCGATAGTGTTGGAGATGAGCTTCGCCTCAATGGGCATATCTTCGGGAGTTTTCAGGGTATTCATAACGGCATTGATTCTTTCTCCGCCGAAAAGACGCATGAGATCGTCCTCTGTTGAGAGGAAGAAACGGCTTGCGCCGGGGTCACCCTGACGGCCTGAACGACCTCTGAGCTGGTTATCGATTCGTCTGGATTCGTGACGCTCTGTGCCGACGATAAAGAGACCGCCTGCCTCTCTTACCTTTTCTGCCTCGGGAGCAATTTCGGAATCGTATTTCTTTTCAAGAGAAGTGTAAAGAGCTCTTGCATCAAGAATTTCCTGATTGTCTGTTTCAGCAAAACCGGTTGCCTCGGCAATAAGCTCCTCTGTGCAACCCATACGGCGCATTTCGGACTTCGCAAGATACTCGGAGTTACCGCCGAGCTTGATATCCGTGCCTCGACCCGCCATATTTGTAGCAATCGTTACCGCACCAAGCTTACCTGCCTGAGCAACGATTTCAGCTTCTTTTTCGTGATGCTTTGCGTTGAGAACTTCGTGCTTGATACCCTTTCTCTTAAGAAGAAGGCTGAGAAGTTCGGATTTTTCGATTGAAACCGTACCTACAAGCACAGGCTGTCCCTTTTCGTGACACTCTTCAATAACCTGAATAACCGCCTCAAACTTTGCTTTTTCTGTTTTATAAACAACGTCGGGCAGGTCTTTTCTTATCATTGGCTTGTTTGTGGGAATCACGATAACGTCAAGACCGTAAATCTGGTTGAATTCGGATTCCTCCGTCATCGCCGTACCCGTCATACCCGAAAGCTTCTTATAGAGACGGAAATAATTCTGGAAGGTGATTGTTGCGAGAGTTTTGCTCTCGTGTTCAACGCTCACGTTTTCTTTTGCTTCGATAGCCTGATGCAGACCTTCGTTGTAGCGTCTGCCGAGCATAATTCTGCCCGTAAACTCGTCAACGATAAGCACCTGATTATCCTTGACAACGTAGTCAACGTCACGCTTCATAACACCGATTGCCTTGATTGCCTGATTGATATGGTGCTGAATTGTCATATTCTCTGCATCCATAAGGTTTTCGAGATTGAAGAACTTTTCAGCTTTTGCAACACCTGATTTGGTAAGAGTTGCGGTCTTTGCCTTCTCGTCAACTACGTAATCGCAATCCTCTCCGACAAGGTCCTCAATATTCTCTTTGGACTGAACTTCCTTGATTCTTACGCATTTGAGCATAAGAGCAAAGCGGTTTGCCATTTTATAAAGGTCAGTTGACTTTTCGCCTCTGCCTGAAATGATAAGAGGAGTTCTTGCTTCGTCGATAAGGATTGAGTCAACTTCGTCGACAACGGCATAGCTATGACCTCTCTGTACCTTGTGTTCTTTATAAACAACCATATTATCACGAAGGTAGTCGAAGCCCATTTCGTTGTTTGTGCCGTAGGTAATATCTGCGGCATAGGCTTCTTTACGCTCAGGATTTTCTTTCTCGTGAACGATAAGACCGACGGTAAGACCCATAAAACGGTATACTTTGCCCATCCATTCACTGTCTCGACGTGCAAGATAGTCGTTGACAGTAACAATGTGTACACCCTCTCCTGAAAGTGCATTAAGGTATGCAGGGAGAGTAGCAACGAGGGTTTTACCTTCACCTGTTCTCATTTCGGCAATTCTGCCCTGATGCAGAATGATACCACCGATAATCTGAACGGGGAAATGCTTCATACCGATAACTCGCCACGATGCCTCTCGGCAAGCGGCAAAAGCCTCGGGAAGAATATCGTCAAGCGTTTCACCTTTTGCAAGACGCTCTTTGAACTCGGGAGTTTTAGCCTGAAGCTGCTCGTCTGTAAGCTTTGAATACTCCTCCTCAAGCTCAAGCACCTTGTCGCAAAGGGGCTTAATGCGTTTGATTTCTTTTGTTGAGTAGTCACCGAAAATTTTGGTTAAAAAACCCATTTGAATCACCTCATAGGACAGTTTCGGAAGCTTTCTTCCGTAAATTTATTTATGTTTGATGTTGTATTATTCGTTTTTATATGCTAAAATTTCATTTGTAACATAAAAACCACTGAAAAGGAGCAGATTTTATGCCTAAAAGAGAAGATTATATTTCCTGGGACGAATATTTTATGGGTATCGCAATGCTCTCTGCCCGCCGCAGCAAAGACCCCAACACTCAAGTAGGTGCCTGCATCGTAAATAACAGCAACAAGATTATGTCCGTCGGTTATAACGGTTTCCCCAGAGGCTGCAGCGACGACTGTTTCCCTTGGGAGAGAAGCGGCGACGCATATGAAACAAAATACCCTTACGTTTGCCACGCAGAGCTTAACGCCATTCTCAACAACGGCGGTTCAAGCCTTGAGGGCTGCAAAATCTACGTTGCTCTCTTCCCCTGCAACGAATGCGCAAAGGCAATTATCCAGTGCGGTATCAAAGAGGTTTATTATCTCTCCGATAAATATGCCGACACTCCCGGCACAAGAGCATCCAAAAGAATGTTTGACTCCGCAGGAGTTAAATATACTGCTCTTACTCTCGATCACGATGAAATCAAGCTTGATTTCAGAGCAGAAAACGTTTAATTAATAAGCGTAAACTACACTTGCGACCTTTGAGCCGTCGGCAACGGTTGCTCTGGCAAACATAACGTTATTGTTATCAAGCCAGATAAAGTCGGAGCTTTCAGCAAAAAGAAGGGGCTCTGCATAAGTTACGGGTTCTTTCGATCCGTCAGCCGTGCAGAACACAAGCTGCTGAACAATCGCACTGTTATCGTTTCTGATTCCTTTTGCAGAGAAAACAAATTTGTTTCCGTCAGGAGAAACCGTAACGGTATCAAAAGCAGTTATATCAACGTTTTTAAGAGTCTTTGTTGCACCGGTCATAAGGTCGGTCACAACAAGGCTCTTTTTGTTTATGAGCCATTTGCCGTCCTGAACGTAATCGGCAAAATAATCGCCTTCAAACTCTGTGAGAACTTTTTCTGTTTTATTCTGATTGATTACGTTGTTAAAGCCTTTTTCCGTTTTGCGAAGATAATGCATACCGTTTGCATCGTTGACAAGCCAGATGCCGAGAATATCTTCAGCAACGATTTCGGGTCTGTAGGCGTCTGAAAGTACCATAATATCTGCTCTTGTGCCTTTTTCAGCAGCGGTATAGTATCTTGATGAGAAGAAATATTTTGCATTGCCGAGGTTTGCGATAAATTCATCTGTAAGCATTGTCCAATCGTTTCTGAACGTACCGTTTTTATCAATCAGACGGGTATTGTTTGAAACATAAGTGCTTGATTTACCTGAAGAAATATCGAAATTATAGATTTCGGAATAGATTTTTTCTGTGCTGTAGAAATTTTCTTTTTCAAAATCAGCAAGAAGAAGGTGACCGGTGCCGTATCCTGCAGGCTTATTTGTCAGCTTGACAAAAGCATAGGAATATACGTCAACGGAGGAATCCATATCGGATGTGAAAATGCCGATACCGAATACTTTGCCGTCTTTTTCAATATAATTTACCGTTATGGGAATGGTTTCATAAGTTGCGGAAAGATTTGCCTCCACCTGCTTTACGGGAAGTGCACTTGCCGTAAAAGCGCCGTTTGCATATTCAAAGAAAGAAACTTTATTCTGCAGATCGGCTGTGAAATAAACGTTTTCAAAATCTGTGGGCAAATAAACTTCACCGTTTGTGCCTTTGACAGAAACAGCCTTTGTGAGTTCACTGTTATCATAAGAATAAATAATTGCATCCTTTTCTGAAGGTTTGCCCAAAAAATCCTTATCCTTTGTCAGAAAAAACGCTGCAACCGAAACAACGGTTGTTGCCGCAAGAACGGCAGCGATTATCTTGAGTGCTTTATCTTTCATTTTTATCTCCTCACAGTTCTATCGTCAGCTCAACGGGACAATGATCCGAGCCGAAAATTTCGTTATGAATTTTTGCATCCTTAAGGCTGTCTTTCAGCCTTTCGGATACGATAAAATAGTCAATTCTCCAACCTGCGTTCTTTGCTCTTGCGGAGAATCTGTAGCTCCACCAGCTGTAAGCACCTTCAAGGTCGGGGTAAAAATATCTGAAGGTATCAACGAAACCGCTGTCAAGCATAGCGTTGAACTTGCCTCTCTCCTCATCGGTGAAGCCGGGGTTGTGTCGGTTTGATTTGGGATTCTTGAGGTCGATTTCGTTGTGCGCAACGTTGAGGTCACCGCAGAAAATAACGGGTTTCTTTTCGTTGAGCTTCAGAATATATTCTCTGAATGCATCTTCCCATTCCATACGGTAATCAAGACGCACCAGACCGTCTCTTGCGTTGGGCACGTATACGGTTATAAAATAATAATCTTCAAATTCAAGGGTGATGACTCTGCCCTCTGTATCGTGCTCGGGGATTCCGAGACCGTAAGAAACGGATACCGGTTCTTCCTTTGTGAATATTGCGGTGCCCGAATAGCCTTTTTTCTCGGCATAGTTCCAATACTGGTGATATCCGTCAAGGATAAGCTCCGCCTGACCCTCCTGCATCTTTGTTTCCTGCAGACAGAAGATATCGGCATCGAGAGAGGCGAAACTCTCATAAAATTCTTTGCCGAGACAAGCTCTTATTCCGTTAACATTCCACGAAACAAACTTTTTAATTGCCATGTGCATAGTCCTCCAGTATAATTAGAGTTATTATAACATATTTTTTCTGTTCTGTCACCATTAATTATTTAATAAAATGTAAATAATATTTAATCATTAAGAAACAAAATCATTCTTGACAAAGCCTGTTTTGTGTAGTATTTTTATTATAAGCGGATGTGCGGAATGCATATCATCTGTGCATTCCGCCAAAACTATATTTTTTCAGGAGGAAAAACCATGAAAAAGATTCTCGCAGTTCTCCTCGCACTCTCAATGCTCTTCGCATTTGCAGCTTGCGGCGGCAACAACGAACCCGAAACAACAACAGCTCCCGTTGAAGAGTCAACAGAAGCACCCGCAACAGATGCTCCCGTAGCAGACACACCCGTTGTTGACGATCCTTCAGCAGTTGTTGATCCCTCAGCAGCAGCTCCCGCTGGCGAAATGACAGCAGCTCAGTTCGCAGCTTTCCTTAACGCTGAAACAGCTAAGGCAGTAAAGGGCAGCTACAAGTTCAACAGAACTTGCTCCTACGTTAACCCCATCGACGTTGGTAACATGACAGATGCTCTCAACAAGGTTATCAAGATGGTCGACAAAAACTCCGACCTCAGCTCAGTTGTTGGCGGCTTCCTCGGTATCGGC
Source organism: Clostridia bacterium (assembly GCA_017630695.1). Taxonomy (GTDB): domain Bacteria; phylum Bacillota; class Clostridia; order Oscillospirales; family Acutalibacteraceae; genus CAG-177. The sequence continues at coordinate 20,003 of JAGBUT010000278.1, read as the reverse complement.
ACAAAGACAGGCACATTCCCCAAAGACACTCCCGATGATGACTATCAGATCAAGGCTTCAAAGGTAACAGAAGCTGACCTTGCTGATTTCAAGTATGACGCAGCTACAGGCACTTACAGCTTCACAATTGCTAACGCAAACAACCCCAAGAAGACAAATGCAACTGCTCTTTCAAGATTCACAAACGACTTCATCACACACGAAGAAGTTGACGCAGGTATCAAGGATACAGCAGGCAGCCTTATCACTCTTAAGGAAACAAACGTTAAGTACACAAACATCAAGGTTACTGTTAAGGTAGTTGACAATAAGATTGCTGAAATCGCATACCAGTACGATTTCGCAGCAACTCTTTCACTCAAGATCCTTGTTGGTAACGTTAACGGCTCAGGTTCCGCAAAGACAACAGGTAAGTTCACAGAAATCGCTTATTAATCTTAATTAATCGGCATTTCGCCCCGTATCTTCGGATGCGGGGCTTTTTTATATGCAAAAGGCAGGGTGCTCATCACACCCTGCCTTTTTATTATTCTGTTATTTCATTGGTTCCAGCTTTAAGAACGTATTTCTTGCCGCCGATATATGCGGTTGCTGTGCTCTCTTCGGGAACGACAAAAGTATAAGTAACCTTGCCGTTTTCTCTCTTCCACTCGGATTTAACAAGACCCTTGCGTGTTTCAAGAGAAGCCTTGACGTAATCGAGTCTTTCGTCTGTAAGCGGACGGAAGATGATGTTTGCGTAACCGGGATTGCTCTCGTCAGCTTTGATGCCTGCCGCATCGCCGTAAAGCCAATCGCCCACGCAACCATAAGCATAGTGGTTAAAGGAGTTCATCGTTGTGCTCCACATTGTGCCGTCCTCACGAACGCTGTCCCAATGCTCCCAGATGGTTGTTGCGCCCATCTTGACAGAGAAGAGCCATGAGGGATATTCTTCACGGAGAACAAGGTCATATGCAAGTTTTGTGTAGCCGTTATCACTGAGTGCATGAAGGATATAGGGAGTACCTACGAAACCCGTCTTGATATGACCGCATTCAGAAACAAGCTCTGCAAGCTGGGCGGCGGTTTCCTTTGCATTATCGGTGATACCGAAATGCAGGGCAAGAGCACAAGCGGTCTGTGTTGCATAATCGGTAGCAATTCTGCCTTCCTTCATATATTTATTGAGGAAAGCCTTGATTGACTCATTGCGGAGTGCTTCGTATTCTTCGCTCTCTTTGCCGAGAATCTTCAGAGTCTTGATAAAGATTTCGCTTGAATAAATGAAAAATGCCGTTGCGATAAGCAATTTATCAGTACCCTTGCTGCAGTCCTCAGCCGTACTTGCATCGAGATTGAGCCAGTCGCCGAAATGCCAATGTTGTACCCAGAGTCCGTCAACAAGTCTTGTTTTGATATAATCGATATAATCTTTCATCGAATCGGCAGAATCCTCAAGAATCTGCTTGTTTGCATATGAAAGATAAATCTGCCACGGGCAAACCGTTGCCGCATCTGCCCAAGCGGATGAGCATTCATCGTCAACGCCGAAAACGTCGGGAATAACGTGAGGAACCGTGCCCCACACGGTTTGATCGGCTCTCAAATCACCGAGCCACTTGATGAAGAAACGCTCAACGTCATAGTTATATGCTGCGGTCTTTATGAAAACCTGTGCGTCACCCGTCCAGCCGAGTCTTTCGTCACGCTGGGGGCAGTCTGTGGGCACGTCGAGGAAATTGCCTCTCTGACCCCAGACGATATTTGAAAACAGCTTGTTGATTCTCGCATCAGAGCACTCAAAATAGCCTGTTCTCTTCATCTCGGAATGAACAACAACTGCAGTGAAATTCTTGAGCTTGATTTCATCGCTGAAACCGTCAAGGCAGATATATCTGAAGCCGTAGAAATTGTAGGGGGGCTTGTAGGTCTGCTTCTTGCCGTTGCAGATAAACACAGCTTCCGCCTTTGCGCCTCGGAGGTTTTCGGTATAGAAATTGCCTTCGGCATCAAGCACCTCTGCGTGGCGGATTGTTGCCATCTCGCCTGCGTTGCCCTTGATTGTGAATTCAACGTAGCCCGTCAGATTCTGACCGAAATCGATAACCGTTTCGCCCTTGGGGGTGATAATAAGCTTCTTTGCGACAACTCGCTTAACCTCAATGATTTTCTCACCGACTCTATCGATAAGAATGTTATCGGGATGCGGAAATTCAACCGCACTTTTCGGCTTTGCGTCAACGTAGTCGCAATCATAAATATAACCGTTATAAATATTGGAATAACGTACCTTTGATTCCTTGGCTTTCCAATCCTTGCCGCTGTAAACCACTTCGGTTTCGCCGTTTTCATAAACGATTTCAAGAGCGCAAAGCATTGCTACCTCTTTTGCGCCGATGTAATTACCTGCATAGTGGAAAGGTGCCGCCATATAGTTGCCTCTCCAACCGGGAGCAACACCGATAACGATGCGATTATTTGCTTTAATCAAATCAGTAACGTCGCAGGTTTCAACCTGAAGACGCTTGTTATAGGAAGTCCAGCCGGGAGCAAAAACAAAATCACCGACCTTTTTGCCGTTGATTTTTGCTTCAAACACACCGAGAGCCGTGATTTCGAGTGTTGCCGAGGCAATCTTACCCTTTGCGGCAAATGATTTGCAGAAATCAACCGCCTTATCAACGTGCACTTCGGGATGTCTTATCCATTTTGCATTTTTAATGTTTTTCATAACGCACCTCCATTGGGGCAATTTCAACTCTTATTTTATACTATGAGTTGTAAAAAAGCAATAAACTATTGAATAATTTCCTTTAATCTGTTAAAATGAGTTAACACTTCAGCATCGAAAGGATTTTAAAAATGAAAAAAATCATTGCAATCATAATGGTTCTTGTGCTTTCGCTCACACTGTTCGCCTCCTGCAAATCCGATAAGGTTGACGGCGGCAGCAACAACAATGACTCCGCAATCCCTGAAATCAAGGTTGCGGACGGCGTGAAAGAATTCAAGAACGACGCAGGCAAGGTTGCCTATAAAGTCAGCTACAGTGTCCCTGAATTCTCCGCAGAAAACTGCGAACAGCACGTCGCAGACCTGCTCAACAGATACGTAACCGAGTTCTATCTCGACAAGGCTTTTGATTTTGCTGAAATCAACGTCAAGAATTTCAGAGCAGAGGAAACAAGCCCCAGAGAAATCAAAATCTCTCACGAAATCAAGTATCACAGCGAATATATCGCAAGTGTTGTTTTCACAACCTCATATTCAAAAAACAGCAACATCATTGAAGCAAGAACCTTCAACCTCACCGAAGGCACTGTATATAACATCGAGGAATTTTTCCTCCAGAGCAAAGCAGAAACCCACGAAGCTTTGATGACACAGCTTAAAGAAGGTGCAAGATACACCTTCGCGGAAACCGAGCTTTCCGAGGATAAGCTCAACAACCTTGAAGCGAATTTCGATCCCATTAACTTCTGGGTTGACGGCTTCGGTATCACTTTCGTTTTCAACAAAACCGATATCACTCCCGGACTCGGCGCAACAGCAGGAATTTTTGAAATCCCCGTTGACTGGAGTGTTGCAGGTGCACTTGGTCTTGCGTTCTCCCCTGATTATATGTTTGTTCAAGAAACAACAGCTCAATAAAAAAATAAGCGGATTGCAGAGAAATCTCTGCAATCCGCTTTTGTTTATGTAATTGAATTAAAGCTTCGCTGCAATGCGTGCCATAGCTTCGTTTGCTTCCTTTGTGAGGGGAAGGAAAGGTCTTCTGCAGGGGCCGCAATCGATACCGAGGTGAGTCATAATTGCCTTCTCGCAGGGAAGAACTGTATACTTAATCATTTCTGCGATAATTTCGTTAGCTTCAGTCTGGATAGCCTGAGCTGTTGCCATATCACCTGCATTGAATGCTTCAAAAATCTTGATGAACTTATCGCCCATAAAGTTGTAAGTGCTGCCGATTGCACCGTCTGCACCCATTGCGAGACCGCCAAGGCACATTTCGTCAAAGCCGTTGAAGATGGTGACGGGTCTGTCAATCTTCTGCTTGAACTGATGAAGTGTGTAGAGGTCGTTTGAGGTATGCTTGATACCCATATAACGCTCATCCTTGAACATTTCAGCTGCATAATCCGCTGTGAAGGTTACACCACTTCCGCCGGGGAAGTTATAAACAACCATAGGAATGTTTACGCTTGAAACGATATCATCATAATACTTTCTGATTGCAGGGAATGAGAAGCCGTAGTAGAGAGGAGCAACTGCTGAAACTGCATCGTAGCCGAGATCCTCTGCTGTTTTTGCCATACTGATTGCTTCATCGGTTGAGATTGAACCGCAATGTGCGATAAGTGGCACTTTGTCACCTGCAGCTTCTTTAACAATGCGGAAAACTTCCTTGCGTTCTTCGGAGGTCATAATCAGACCTTCGCCTGTGCTTCCGCCTACGTAGAAACCGTTGATGCCTTTTTCAAGGTTAAACTCAACAAGCTTTTTGAGTGAAGCTTCGTTGATTGAGTAGTCATCCTTAAAGGGTGTGAGAAGAGCAGTAAAAATACCTTTCATTTCTTTCATCTCCATTCAGATTATTCATAAAGAGGATGGCGATTGCAGATTTCTGTTACGCCTTCTCTGATTTTGTCTGCACTGTTTTCGAAATCGGTTGCACAAAGATAAATGAATTCAGCAATCTTATCCATATCAGCCTCATCAAGACCTCTTGATGTTGCAGCTGCTGTGCCGAGTCTGAGACCACTTGTTACGAAGGGCTTCTCGGGATCGTTGGGGATTGCGTTCTTGTTAGCTGTGATATAAACCTCGTCAAGTCTGTGTTCAAGTTCCTTACCTGTGATGCCGAGTGAACGAAGGTCAACAAGGATAAGGTGGTTATCCGTACCGCCTGAAACAAGGTTTACTCCTCTTGCTGTGAGACCCTTTGCAAGAGCTGCACAGTTAGCGATAATCTTCTTCTGATATTCCTTGAATTCGGGAGCAAGAGCTTCGCCGAAGCAAACTGCCTTTGCAGCAATAACGTGCATAAGAGGACCTCCCTGATTGCCGGGGAAGATAGCCTTGTTGATAGCCGCTTCAAGCTCTGCTTTGCAAAGGATAAGACCGCCTCTGGGACCTCTGAGTGTCTTATGAGTTGTTGTTGTTACGATATCTGCATAGGGTACGGGTGAGGGATGGAGACCTGCGGCAACAAGACCTGCAATATGAGCCATATCAACCATAAAATATGCACCGATTGCCTTTGCAATCTTTGAAATACGCTCGAAATCGATTGTTCTTGCGTATGCTGATGCGCCTGCAACGATAAGACGGGGTTTTGTTTCGTTTGCAACCTTTTCAAGCTCGTCATAATCGATAAATCCGTCTTCACCTACACCGTAGGGAACGAATTTATAAAGCTTACCGCTTGCATTTACGGGTGAGCCGTGAGTAAGGTGACCTCCGTGAGCAAGATTCATACCCATTACAACGTCACCGGGCTGAAGAATTGCTGAATAAGCAGCCATATTAGCCTGGGCACCTGAATGAGGCTGAACGTTTGCTGCTTCTGCACCGAAAAGCTTCTTTGCTCTGTCGATTGCAAGCTGCTCAACAACGTCAACGCATTCGCAGCCGCCGTAATATCTCTTTCCGGGATAGCCTTCTGCATATTTGTTGGTCAGAACGCTGCCCATTGCTGCCATAACGGCAGGTGAAACGATATTTTCGGATGCGATGAGTTCGATGTTTCTTCTCTGTCTGGCAAGCTCGGATGCCATTGCATCTCCGATTTCCTTGTCATACTTTGAAACAAAGCTTATGGTGTCGAGATAATCTGAAAACATTTGAAAGACCCCCTGAAAGCCATATTTATCTATTATAATGGAATAATACCACGAAACCCGACACTTTGTCAAATATCATTCTTTACAAAAAACACTTGTATTATTATTATAAATAGGTTATACTGTATGAGAATATTTTATTTCAAGGAGATGAACCTATGGATCCTATTAAGGTTGATTTTTCAAACAAGGGCGGCAGCAACAAAACCGATATTGTTATCCCCCCCGAGAGAGCCGTTCTCAAAACCATTCTCGCTATTGTGTGTTCAGCAGTTTTTGCGCTGGTTGCATTCTATTTTATGCTTCCTGCCGTTAACTTCAAATCATACGATTTCTATCTTTATCTCGGACTTGTTGCGGCATCATTCGTTGCTTTCAGCGCTCTCTTCACAAAAGCTCTTGCAAAGCCCGAATATATGCCCTACGTTAAAAAGCAGGCAACAGTTCCCCTCATCATCATCGCAATCCTTGTTCTTGTTGTCGGCGTAGGATACCTTGTTTCCTGCCAGTTCTTCAGAGCAGAAGCTTACAGCAAGATTATCACCGTTGATGATACAAAAACTTTCGCAGAAGACGTTGAAGCACAGTCAGCCGAAACCTTCAAGGTTATTCCCAAGCTTGACAGTGACTCCGCAAACCAGCTCGCAACAAGAGCTCTCGGTGACCTTGCAAAGCTCAATCTTGAATCACAGTTCAAGGTTTCGGCTGAAAACAACACCCAGATTAACTACAACGGCAACCCCACAAGAGTTGTTCCTCTTGAATATGATAACATCATCAAGTGGTTCTATAACACAAGAGCAGGTCTCCCCGGCTTTATCAAGATTGATATGGCAAGTGAAAAGACCGAATTCGTTAAGCTCGACCAGAACATCAGATTCACAACCGCAGAGCATTTCCAGTATTTCCTCGGCCGTCATCTTCGCTTCAACTATCCCACCTATATGTTCGGCGATGCAACGTTTGAAGTAACCGATGATAACCATCCCTATTGGGTATGCCCCGTTCTCGATAAGACAATCGGTCTTTTCGGCGGTACAGACGTTAAGTCAATCGTCCTTGTTGATGCTATTTCAGGCGAATGCAAGGAATACTCACTTGAAGAAATCAAAACAGATGCTTCTCTCCAGTGGATTGACCGTGTATATGATTCAGACCTCATCGTTGAGCAGTATAACTACTACGGTAAATACCGCCAGGGCTTCTGGAACTCAATTCTCGGCCAGAAGGAAGTTGTTACAACAACTCAGGGTTATAACTACATTGCTCAGGGCGATGACGTTTGGATGTACACAGGCGTTACATCAGTTACAGGCGATAACTCCATCACCGGATTCGTTCTTGTTAACCAGAGAACAAAGGAAACAAAGTTCTACAGCGTAACCGGCGGTACCGAAAGCTCCGCACAGAGTGCTGCTCAGGGCCGAGTAAAAGACCTTGGTTATAATGCAACTTTCCCGCTTCTTCTTAATATCGGCGGCGAACCCACTTACTTTATGTCACTCAAGGATGACAGCAACATCGTTCAGCAGTATGCTCTCATCAACGTTCGTCAGTATAACAACATCGGTGCAACAGGTACAGACCTTGCAGACTGCCTCAAGAACTACCTCGCAGTTCTTGAAGAAAAAGCAGGTGTCAAGACCGACATCAACCCCGAAAACGTCGATACCGATACTCCCTCCGAAGATCAGACTGCCACAACGGCTCTTATCGTAGAAGGTGTTGTTACAGACATCAGAACTGCAGTTAAGGGCGGCGAAAGCTACTACTATATCAAGCTTGATTCCAATCCTGCATACTTCTCATTTGCCGCAAAGAATAACGAAAGCGTTGTTATTCTCAACACCGGCAGCAACGTAAAAATCAGCTACAAGGGTGAAGGCGCAATCATCGCTGCAGAATCAATCGAAATCAAGTAATACTTCAAAACCAAAAGCCGCTTCATTCCGAGGCGGCTTTTTACAGCTTTTATTTTGAGAGGATTTCTATGGAATTTTACGAAAACAAACAAGAACCCGAAAAAGCGGTGCTCATTGCCGTTGATACGGGCGATTATAACTGCGAAGCTTCTCTCGACGAGCTTGAAGAACTTGCGCAAACCGCAGGTGCGCAGGTTATCGGCAGAATGTGGCAGAAGAGAGACAAGCCCGACTCTGCAACTTTTCTCGGAAGCGGCAGAATCGAGGAGCTTGCAGAATTCTGCGAAAACAACGCGGTTGACCTTGTTATTGCCGACAGCGAGCTCTCACCTGCACAGCTTCGCAATATCGAAAAAGCGGTTGATACCCGAATTGTTGACCGAACAACGCTCATCCTTGATATTTTTGCTGACAGAGCGAGAAGCAACGAAGGCAAACTGCAGGTTGAACTTGCACAGCTTAAATATTCTCTTCCCAGACTTACGGGTAAGGGTATCCAGCTTTCAAGACTCGGCGGCGGCATCGGCACAAGAGGTCCCGGTGAAACAAAGCTCGAAGCTGACCGACGTCATATCAGACGCCGCATAAATTCACTCGAAGAAGAGCTTGAAGCTCTTGAAAAACGCAGAGGTCTCGCAAGAGCAAGACGAGAAAAAGACGGAGTTGAAACCGTTGTTATCGTCGGCTACACAAACGCAGGCAAGTCCACGCTGATGAACGCCCTCACCGAAGCAGGTGTTCTTGCGCAGGATAAACTCTTTGCAACGCTTGATCCCACATCAAGAGCTCTCACTCTTGCCGACGGCAGAAAGGTTATGCTCATCGATACCGTAGGATTTATCCGCCGTTTGCCCCATAACCTTGTTGAGGCTTTCAAATCAACTCTTGAAGAAGCGGTCTGCGCAAAGGTTATTCTCAACGTATGCGATGCATCGGATGACGAATGTGCAGAGCATCTCGAAGTTACAAACGAGCTTCTCGACGAACTCGGCTGCAGCGGAAAACCGATAATTCCCGTTTTCAATAAGTGCGATTTGCCGAATTCAAACGTATTTCTTTTCAACGAACCGAATTCCGTCAGAATCTCTGCTCTTGAAAAGAAGGGTCTTGACGATTTGCTTGATGTAATTGCAAAAGCGCTTCCGCCCACAAGAGCAAAGGTTAAAATGCTCATCCCTTATTCCGACGGTGCTGCAGGTGCCGTTATGCGCAAAGACGGTGTAATATCATTTGAGGAATACAGAGCAGACGGTCTTTATCTCGAATTGATTGCCGACGTTGCCCTGATAGACAGATATAAAGACTATTGTGTATGATACGATTTTAATAAATTGTTAAAATTATGTTTGTTGACAAACAGCAACGCTTGGGTTATAATGATGCCGTAAACTCCCATTGAGGAGTACTCTGAAAAAATTTTAAGGGGGATATTTCAATGGAAATTAATACCGCAGGCATTCAGGAGCTTTTCCTTGCATTCGTAAATGCACTTGCAAACCTCGACATGAAAACTCTTGATTTCGACTGGCTCGCAGAACTTCTCACAAAGTACAGCGATATCTGGAATCCCATCTGGGCTGCAGTTAACGTTTTCCTTGAGAACTGGTTCGGTTTTTAATTGAAGGAAAAAATTAAGCAGGAACGGAAATCCGTTCCTGCTTTTTCTTTTATATAATTGCTTTGAAAACAGGTGCAAGACGATAGAATATCATCGTATAAAGCATTGAGAAGAGCTCGTACAGACCGTATTTTTTTAGAATGTTTGCCACACCATCGGTGATAATTTTATCAAACGGTGTTTCTGCTGATGAGGGAACCGTTCCGCCTGCATTTTCAACCGCGTCACCATTCATAACAGTGAAATTCTGCGTTCTGTAACCGAGAGGCGTCAGTGTTTCCATCGAGTAATAAACCGTTATGCTGAATACCGTTTTGCTGACTTCGGGAACTTCACCGCTGAAGGGAACTTCAACGCTTTCACCGGGAGCAAGAGTAACTCTTTCAAGAGCAAAATCGATATCAAGACCGTCAACGTGAATTGCTTCAAGCTTTACGCTGTTCTGTAAGCAACAGTTTGTGATAACAAGGTTTGTTGCTTCACCGTCAAGAATGCCGGGATCTGCGGTGTTGAATTCAGCATATACACCGTGAGAAGCATTGCTCGTATCTCTGAACTGAGGATAATCGGGATCCGAATAAACGTCGGTAACGTTATCTGTCAACAGCGTTGTCATAAGAAGGCTTGACGTATAGGTATCCCATAAAGTCATTCCGTGGAAAAGACCGTCAACGAACCAGGTGTTGTCGGGCAGATATGCTGTTGAAGCATCAACGTCCATATCAGGGCTAACCTTATTTTTGCCGTCACAAGGATTAATCTGAACGTAACCGTCTGCAAATCTTTCACCCAGAGGCGCACAAGTTGCACCGGTTGAAGCGTTTGTGGTGATAATGCCGTCAGAATTTTCCATAAGACCCGTAACAATGCGGTTACCCGTGCCCGAGATAATTGTAACGTTCATACCGTAATCATCAATGCATTTCTGAAGCTTTTCACCCATTGTCGGGAGAATCTCATAGTGGAATCTGTCGCTCTTTTCAATCAGAGGAGCACTTTCTTCCGCATCAAGCAACTTTGCTTTGAGATCTTCATATTTATCTGCAGGGCAGAAATCCCAAAGGCTGCCCCAATAACCGAGGGTCGGGAAGATTTCGGGAATAAGCTCTTCGAGTATATTGTCAACAAAACCGAGCTGCTGTGCCTTAACAAGCCAGTTATAGTCCTCTTCGCTTCTTGTTCCGTGTTCGATGAAACGGATAAGGCATTCCTCGTCAAAATCGATATCACCGTTAAATACGTCATAGAGAATACCTGCACCGCCGATTGCAGGAACTGTAAGCACTGCATTATCAACGTCCTCATAATGACCATAAAGGTTGAGGTATGTTGCAGTAACCTGACCGCCGTGGCTGACTGCAAAGATATTTACCTTATCCTTGCCCGTAACTCTCTTGACGTCCTGAATGAATTCGTGAAGCAGACCTGCACAATGCTCGGGACCCATTCTGAAATCACTTGTGAAATTATAGATATTCTCAATACCAACGTACTGTGCGATAACCTCTGCGATTTCCTTTTCGTGTCTGTCATCCGTATCCGTCAGATGCTCAAGCATATATGCGCTGTTGCTCTCTTGGGCAGTTACGTACTTTCTCTTAACGTCGTAAGCACTCGTACCGTCGGGGTTGCAACGCATTTTTTCAAACAGAGCTGAAATCTCTTCACCGAGAGTTTTTGCGATAAGCTTAGCATTGCCTGTTGTCATCGCACCGAGACCGATTCCGAGATCAACAATTCTTGCAAGAACCCGGTCAAGAACGTAATCGAAATCAAGACCCCAGATTCTTTCGCCCGTTTCATAGCTGTCACCGATATAGAGTGTTGATGAGCTGTAACCGGGCACAATTACAACGGGATAATCGGATATTTCGCTTTCATCCTTGATATAAGCAGAAACACCGAAAGCGCAGGTTGTAATAAGAATCACAACACAAAGAAGTACCGAAATTATTTTTTTCATATTCCTTCCGCCTTTCCGTTAGGATTATGCTTTTATAATAGCACAATGTTTTTGCGTTTGCACTATAAAATGCAAAAAAATCCCGCAAAAGCGGGATTTTTCTTTTCAGCATTATATTTTTGCGGGTGCAGGTCTGTTTTTTCTGTGGTGATGAGGCTGCTTGGGTTCGATTTCGCCTGCTCTTGTGAGCGCCATTTTGGTAAGCGTCGGACCAACAAGCTCATAGATAAGAACAGAGAAGAGAACGATGTTTCTGATGAGAGCGCCTACCTCGCCAAGCTCCATTGCCGTAACGCTCATTCCGAGAGCAACACCTGCCTGCGGAAGAAGTGTAATGCCGAGATATTTTGTTGTTTTCTTCTCACAACCGCAGATTTTTGCGCTTGAATATGAGCCGAAATACTTACCGATTGAACGAGAAACAATATATGCAACACCAATACCGACAATCGCCGCATCGGTAAATACGCTGAGTTCAAGCTCTGCACCGCTGAGAACAAAGAAAAGTGTGAAAATGGGGTTAGTCCATTTGTCTGTCTTTTCCATAATTTCAGCCGAGAAATCACAAAGGTTGCAGAACATCGTGCCGAGCATCATGCATACGAGAAGAGTTGAGAAACCGATATGAATTCCGACGATTTCAAACTTGAGCATTGAAAGAGCAACCGTGAAGATAACACAAGTTATTGAAAGACAAAGACGCTTGCTGTTTGAACTGAAGAACTTTTCGCAGAATGTGAAAAGCACACCCATAATTGCACCCAGACCGAGTGAGCAAACGATTTCAAGAATCGGCTCAAGAACGATAGCCGCAACACTGAATTCGCCGTGAATGAGCGCCTTGGAAATACCGAAGGAAACGGCAAAAATAATCAGACCGACGGCATCGTCGATAGCAACGATGGGAAGGAGCAAATCGGTAAGCTTACCCTTTGCTTTATACTGCCTTACAACCATAAGCGTTGCAGCAGGAGCAGTTGCAGCGGCTACCGCACCGAGAGTAACTGCCATAGGAAGAGGCAGCTTGTCACCGAGAACAAAGTGCAGACCGATAAGAGCTGCGTCAACGCAGAGCGTTGCAACAAGTGCCTGGAAAATGCCGATAAAGGTTGCTTTTTTACCAACCTGCTTCAGCTGTGAAAGTCTGAATTCATTGCCTATTGCAAAAGCAATGAAACCGAGAGCAACGTTTGAGATAATTTCAAATTCCTTGACGTTTTCGCTCGATACAAAGCCAAGACCCGGAATACCAAGTCTGCCGAGGCAATAGGGACCGACGATAATACCCGCAACAAGATATGCGGTTACTGAAGGCAGGTTGAGCACCTTTGTAAGACGGCTCATAAAAAGACCTGCCGCAAGAGCGATTGACAAACAAAGTAAAGTTTCCATTTTTTCGCCTGATTTCTTTTAAATTTGTATAATTAAACCTCTTAAGGTATAGCACAACAAAACATCAATGTCAAGCAAATAAAAAATTTTTGTAACATATCATAATTACGCTCTGAAATATACATTTTAAACAATAATTTTGCTCAAACATTGTGTCGTAATATGCCCGAAAAGGGGTTTACAATTACATTTTATGATGATAGAATGTTAATGGCAAATCCTAAAAAATTATATGGAGGTCCAAAATGAAACTCGTCTACAACATCAAAGACAAACCCAAATTCGGCCAACTCATCATTTTCGCATTTCAGCAGCTTCTTGCAATTATGGCTGCAACCCTCGTCGTTCCCGTTATCACAAACGGCAACGTTCTTTCAGCAATTGAAAGCGGTGCTGTTACCTGGGAATTCAATGCTCAGATGAGCCCTGCCGCAGCACTTCTCGGCGCAGGTGTCGGCACGCTCGTTTACATTCTCTTCACTAAAGCAAAGAGCCCCGTTTTCCTCGGCTCCTCCTTTGCTTTCCTCGGCTCAATGGCCGCTGCTTTTGCAGGTGCCGTTTCAGCTCAGGCAGGTTTTGCAGGTCTTGTTATCGGTGCCACAATGGCAGGTCTTGTTTACGTTGTTATCGCAGCAATCGTTAAAGTTGCAGGCGTTAACTGGATTGAAAAGCTTATGCCCAAGCAGGTTATCGGCCCCACAGTTTCAATCATCGGTCTTTCTCTTGCAGGTAACGCAGTCGGTGATCTTCAGACAGCTCCCGCCGGCGGCCACACACTCATCGCAATCGTTTGCGGTCTCGTTGCTCTTCTCGTAACAATGCTCTGCTCCGTTTTCGGCAAGAAAACAGCAAAGCTCATCCCCTTCATCATCGGTATCCTTTCAGGTTATGCCGTAGCCGCAATCTTCACAGTTATCGGCGGTGCTGCAGGCATCGATGCTCTCAAGGTAATCGATTTCTCTCCCATCACAAACCTCTGGGCTGACGGTGTTACAATCAACACCTTCTTCCAGTTCCCTGACTTCACATTCGTTCAGGCAATCAAGGGCATTAAGGAAGTTGACGGTGCATACATCGGCTCACTTGCAATGGCATACGTTCCCGTTGCATTCGTTGTTTTCGCTGAGCACATCGCTGACCACAAAAACATCTCCTCCATCATCGAAAAAGACCTCATCAAGGAGCCCGGTCTTCATAGAACTCTTCTCGGTGACGGCGTAGGCTCAGTTGTCGGTTCAGTATTCGGCGGCTGCCCCAACACCACATACGGCGAATCAGTTGCTTGCGTTGCCATCACAGGAAACGCTTCCGTTGCAACAATCATCACAGCAGCAGTTCTTGCAATTCTCATTGCCTTCGTTTCCCCCTTCGTTGCATTTGTTAACTCAATTCCCTCTTGCGTAATGGGCGGTATCTGCATGGCTCTTTACGGCTTCATCGCAGTAAGCGGTCTCAAGATGGTTCAGAAGGTTAACCTTGAAGATAACAGAAACCTCTTCGTTGTTTCAGTTATCCTCATCGCAGGCATCGGCGGTCTTGCACTCAACTTCGGCAAGATTCAGATCACATCAATCGCAACTGCTCTTATCCTCGGCATTCTTGTTAACATCATCCTCGGCAAGAAAAAGAAGGCATAAGTTACAGTATTATAAAAAATTACGGCTTGTATGGGATATCCCGTACAAGCCGTTTTATTTTGTGTTTTTTACTCACTTAAAAAGTGCGTTGCCCAAACGAGTTTGCCATCCTCATCGGGGTCTGCCGCAACACCGATTCCGATTGTGGTGAATCGGGGATCAATAATATTGTTATAATGAGTTTTTGAGTTTTTCCAGGCAAGGCACACTTCCTCGGGTTTCCAGAATCCGTATCCGAGATTCTCACCTGCCGTGCCCTCGTCAAAGCCAGCTTCAGAATAAATCGAGAAACAGTTTCTGCCATCGGGTCTTTTGTGCCCCTGCACACCCGACCACGCTATTTCTTCAGCTCTGACGCAAGACATAACAGTCAGCTTTTCGTTAAGCTTCAGCGGTGCTAACCCTTTTTCTGCACGGTATCCGTTAAGGATTTTCAGAATCTCGCTGATATATGCACTGTATTTATTGCGATTTTCTTTTGCGGCAGGCAGAAGCTCCTCATAGGTCGCCTTATATCCGCTTCTGTTATAATAGTAGTTTGTAATTTCCGAACCGACGTCAACTCTTTGACCGCCGACAATCTGGAAATAGATATTTTTATATTCGCTGATAACAACCCCGTATTTGCCTTTAATTCTTTCAACTGCAGTATCGCTGTATACATTGCCTGCAACCGTTACCATAGGCTCTGTTACTTTTTTTGTTGTTTCAGGCATTGCCGAATCTTCAGAAGGCTTTACCATCATAATTTCTTCCCCCTGCATTATCGGACGTGTTACGGGCACGGTTGTAGCCGTAACCGACAGAGTTGTTGACTCCGCGGTTGTTTTTTGCTTAGTTGATGGCACTGTTGTCGGCTCGGTTTTTTCGCCCGAACACGCAACGAGAAACGATACTGCAAGAATCAGCACCGCCGCCGCAACTATTTTTATTTTCACTTGTTTTTTCCTCCACCGTGCGATTTTTTCTTTTTGGATTCGGTCTTTTCCTCTGCAACGTCAAAAATCAGTTTTGCAGTGAACTTCTGTGAATCATCGACCTCAACTTCAAGCTGGGCAGCCTGAAGCTCGGCAAGAATCTTGGTAATCGATAATCCGAGACCGCTTCCCTCGGTGTGACGCGAGCTGTCGCCTCTGACAAATCTTTCTGTAAGCTCCTGAGCATCAACGGTTATCTCGCTTTTCGCTTCGTTGCTGATTGTGAGAATTGCTTTTCCGTCAGCTTCCTTGAGGTCTATTTCAACGTCTGTATCAGGCACGGCATATTTACACGCATTGTTCAGAAGGTTTGAGAGAATGCGCCATATCCATCTGCCGTCACCCATAACGTAAACGTCGTCATCGGGCATCGAAATTCTGGGAAGCAATGCGTTTTTATCAAGCTTATCCGCAAATTCCTCAACGGTCTGGCTGATAATGATATTCATACTTATTTTTGAAAGCTCAATTTCAATATTGCCCGAGCTGATTTTTGAAGCCTCGATGAGTTCATCAAGCAGGAGATTGAGATTTTTTGTGTGGTGGGAAAGAATCTCTAGATATTTTTCTCTTTCTTCGTCGGTTGTTTCTTCCCTGCGAAGAATATCAACGTAGCTTACTATTGAGGTAAGCGGTGTTTTGATATCGTGTGAAACGTTGGTGATAAGCTCGCTCTTGAGCCTTTCGCTCTTGATTTCCTGCTCCATCGCCTTATTGATTTCTTTTTTAATAAGGTCAAGGTTTTTGCCGTGAGCCTTGAAACTTGCAATGGTTAACTTACTTGCGATTTCGTCACCGAGCACACCTTCCGCAAGACGCTGACCCTCTTCACGGATATAATTGAGGTTGATTGCGACCATTGCGATAATCGGAACAAGAATGAGTCTTGAAAGTGCCCATACAACAAGGAACATACCCAGAACGCTCATCGGTGCAAAAACTTCTCCGATGATTCCGAGATACGCCATTGCAAGAAGGATAGACGCTTCTGCAGCAATATAAAGCGCAATACCTATGCACATTTTTTTGAAGAAGCTCATCTCTTTAAAAATCCTCTTTCTCAGGTTTCTCGGTGTTTTTCTCTTGAACTTTCTTATAACTCTGTAAATTACCGTGTTTTTGAAAATCCTGCCCATCTTTACTCGGACGGAAAGGGTCTGCAAAAACGTCATAAGAATAAGAAGCAGGGCAACAAAAAGAATCATTATGATAACGTTATTTAGTACCATTCCGACGTCGCCTGCCATAGTCAGACCCATAATGACCCAGGATATTCCGAAAACTGAGGCAAGGAAAAGCAAACAAACGTCAAAAGGTATTTTATCAATGAAGCCCGGTTCAACTTCGCCCGATTCTTTTTCTTTTATACCTGCGTTTATCGTTATCTGCGAAAGCATAATTATAATTACAACCGCTGCAACCGCAAGAGCAAGAAACAGACTGTATTTGAGTGAATCGGCAATTTTAATCCATCGGAACGCGCTTGAATACTTGTCGTTGACACGGCTTTCTTCCAGATGAGAAACAAAATAATTTATTCTCAGCGGTATGGTTTCGCCTTCATTGTCATAAATAAAAAAGCTGGCATTACCTTTATATTCCGCAGATAAAAACTCCCCTTCAATGCCACTGATATCAGATTTTGAATTTGTATAATAAATTCGTCCGCTGTTATCTGTAATGTAGAAAACAAAGTTTGTTCTGTCGGTTGAGAATTTATCTTTGTAGTAGTTGAGTCTGTAGCTGTCCTCATCCTGATAGAAACAGCTGTAATAGTCTTTTGCCTGTTCAAGGTCATCCAAAGAATAAAGCTGGAAGGCGACGGTTTTTGCTGTTTTGCCGCCGTCACCCTCTTCGTAGAAGTTATATTCAACAAGATATGATATACCAAGAACGCAGCCAACCGCAACCATCGCCATACACAAAAGAATGATGATAGCGGACGTACGGTCAGTATCGGAGCGCATATTGGTGCCCACGGTATCCACCCCTTTGAAATGAGATTTTATTTTTCGCCCCTCGGCGCAGGCTTGCTTTCCATTTTATAGCCGTGACCCCATACAACCTTGAGATAGTCGGGGCTTGCAGGATTGATTTCAATTTTTTCACGCAGATGGCGGATATGCACCGTTACGGTGTTTTCTGCACCCAATGGGTCATCGTTCCACACTCTGCGGTAAATATCCTTTGGTGAAAATACCTGCTCCTGATTTTCCATAAAGAATCTGAGAAGCAGAAATTCCGTCGGAGTAAGGTTTATCGGCTCACCGTCAACAATAACGGTTTTCGCCTTGACGTCAAGCTCAATACCGCCGTTGCAAAGCAGGGTTTCGGGCGCACTCTGCACCGCAGAACCGCCAAGACGCATATATCTGCGAAGCTGAGACCTGACTCTTGCCGTTACCTCAACGGGATTAAAGGGCTTTGTGATATAATCATCCGCACCGGCATTAAGACCGAGGATTTTATCGGAATCCTGCGTTTTTGCGGTGAGCAGAATAACGGGAATATTTGAAAACTCCCTGAGCAACGAAAGAGCCTGAATGCCATCCATAACGGGCATCATAATATCCATCATCAAAAGATGAATTTCTTCCTCTTTGACTGTTTCAAGCATCTTTCTGCCGTTTTCTGCCTCAAAAACCGTGTATCCCTCTGCCTCAAGATAAATTCTTATCGCAGAGCGAATATCAGCCTCATCATCACATATCAGAATATTATACATAATTATACCTCTTTTTACAGCGGTTTACTTTGGGACTTGTTCTCATTTTAATTATAGCAGGAGCAAAAAGAGAAATAAATAGTTTTTAAAATATTTTATAATAAATTAAGAAATAACGAGCAAAATAAAAGGCACCCCTGACGGAGTGCCTTAAACTTTTGTAAATTTAATTATTTAAACTTACGCTTACGAGCTGCCTCAGACTTCTTCTTTCTCTTTACAGAGGGCTTCTCGTAATGTTCTCTCTTGCGGACTTCCTGGATAACGCCGTCTCTTGAAGTCTGTCTCTTGAATCTTCTGAGTGCGTTTTCGAGTGATTCGCCTTCCTTAACTTTTACCTGGCTCATTTATATTCCCTCCCCTCGGATATTACAGGGTATTTGTTAATAATAACTTAATCTGTATTATACAACAGCTTGACCCGAATTGTCAACCACCAAAACACGAAAATTTTTCGGACATAAAATCGGGTCTCGTTCTGTTATCTGACAACGATATTGACAAGTCTGCCCTTTACGTAAAGCTCCTTGACAATTGTCTTGCCTTCAATTGCTTCAGCAACCTTGTCGAGTGCCTTTGCTGCGGCAATAGCGGTATCGCTGTCTGCTTCAGCGGAAACAACAAGCTTTTCTCTGACCTTGCCGTTAATCTGAACAGCAATTTCAACCTCGTTATCTACGCACTTTGCTTCGTCATAAGTGGGCCAGCTTTCGAATGCGATTGTTTCGGTGTGACCAAACATTTCCCAGATTTCTTCGCAGATATGAGGAGCGATGGGGCTGAGCACCTTGATGAATCCCTCTGCAAACTCCTTGGGACAGCTGTCTGCCTTATAAACTGCATTGACAAAAATCATCATCTGGCTGATTGCAGTGTTGAAAGCGAGATTTTCAAAATCGTTAGAAACCTTACGGATTGTAACGTGATAGATTTTTTCAAGTTCAGCATATTTGCTGTCGTTCAGCTTTGTTTCGTCTGTAAAGAAGTTCCATACTCTTGAAAGGAAACGCTTTGCGCCTTCAACACCCTGATTATTCCAGGGCTTTGATGCTTCAAGGGGGCCCATGAACATTTCATAAAGGCGAAGAGTGTCTGCACCGTAATCACGAACGATATCGGAGGGATTAACTACAAATTCGGGGAATCTCTTACCCATCTTGATACCGTTTGAACCAAGGATCATACCCTGATGAACAAGCTTTTTGAAGGGCTCTTTAACGGGCGAAACACCCTCGTTATATAAGAATCTGTTCCAGATTCTGGAATACATAAGATGACCTACAGCGTGTTCGGGACCGCCAACGTAAAGGTCAACGGGAAGCCAATGCTTAAGAAGCTCGGGATCGCAGATTGCTTTATCGTTTTCGGGATCGATATATCTCATGAAATACCAGCTTGAGCCTGCTGAACCGGGCATTGTTGATGTTTCACGTTTGCCTTTTACTCCGTTTCTCTCAATATATTTCCATTCCTCTGCATTTTCAAGAGGAGCCTGACCGTTCTTGCCCTTATACTCTTCAAGTTCAGGAAGAACAAGGGGAAGCTCTTCGTCATCAAGAGCGTGAATTCCGCCGTCATCGGTATAGTAAACGGGAACGGGTTCGCCCCAATAACGCTGTCTTGCAAAAATCCACTCACGGAAATGATAGTTTACCTTTCTCTTTGCAACACCCATCTTTTCAAGCTTCTGGGTGATTGCTTCTTTTGCTTCCTCAACGGTAAGACCTGTGAACTCTTCTGAATTCATAAGTTTGCAACCCTTGCCGAGGTATCCGCCTTTTTCGAAAGCACATTCGGAAACGTCTGCACCGTCGATAACCTGAATCATGGGAATGTTATGTACAATCGCATATTCAAAGTCACTCTGGTAGTGGCTGGGGACTGCCATAACTGCACCCGTGCCGTAACTTGCAAGAACGAAGTCGCCGATATAAACGGGAACTT
>JAGBUT010000277.1 GCA_017630695.1 Clostridia bacterium | reverse complement strand
GGTTCGTCTTTTATGAAATTTTTTAAAAATTCAGTTTCAATTCCGCCTGTTTATGATTGCTTTTTGCTAAAATTTTAATCGGAAATGAAATTTTTAATCTTGGGGGTTGCATTTTTCGCTTTAATGGTTTAAAATAGTGTACAATTCGGCTGATATATCCGTTTTGATATAACATAACGGCATATTGATTTGTACGGATGCATAAATATTTTGTAAATTTTCCGCTTTGCCTGAGCGCCGAAGCGTTCCCGTTATTGCGGCACAGAAGGAGTATATTTTTATGAGCTACGTTAAAAGAGTTATCGAAGAAGTTGCAAGAAAAAATGCAATCGAACCCGAGTTCGTGCAGACTGTAACAGAGGTTCTCGAATCACTTGAACCCGTTATCGAGCAGCATCCCGAATACGAAAAGTTTTCTCTCCTTGAGAGAATCGTTGAACCCGAAAGACAGATTTCATTCAGAGTTACTTGGGTTGACGACGAAGGTAAAGTTAACGTTAACAGAGGCTACAGAGTTCAGTTCAACGGCTCTATCGGCCCTTACAAAGGTGGTCTTCGTTTCCATCCCTCAGTATATTCAGGCATCATGAAGTTCCTCGGCTTTGAGCAGACCTTCAAAAACAGCCTCACAGGTCTCCCCATCGGCGGTGCAAAGGGCGGTTCCGACTTTGACCCCAGAGGTAAGAGCGACGCAGAAATCATGCGTTTCTGCCAGGCTTATATGACAGAGCTTTACAGACACATCGGTCCCGACGTTGACGTTCCCGCAGGTGACATCGGTGTTGGCGGCAGAGAAATCGGCTACCTCTACGGTCAGTATAAACGTATCAAGGGCACATTCGAAAACGGTGTTCTCACCGGTAAGGGTCTCCCCTACGGCGGTTCACTTATCAGACCTGAAGCAACAGGTTTCGGTGCTACATACTACGCAGTTGAAATGCTCAAGCACTTCGGCGAAGAAATCAAGGGTAAGACAGTTGCTCTTTCAGGCTTCGGCAACGTTGCTTGGGGTGCTGCAAAGAAGATTGCTGAACTTGGCGGTAAGGTTGTTACAATCTCCGGCCCCGACGGCTACATCTACGATCCCGATGGTGTTGCAACAGAAGAAAAGATCAACTTCATGCTTGAAATGAGATCTTCAGGCAGAGATAAGGTTCAGGATTACGCAGATAAGTTCGGTGTTGAATTCTTCGCCGGCCAGAAGCCCTGGGGCGTTAAGGTTGACATCGCTATGCCCTGCGCAACACAGAACGAAATCGATATGGCTCAGGCTGAAAAGCTTGTTGCAAACGGTGTTCCCTACTACATCGAAGTTGCAAATATGCCCACAACAAACGAAGCTCTTGCATACCTCAAGGCTAACTGCAAGGCAGTTGCTCCCTCAAAGGCTGTTAACGCAGGCGGCGTTGCAGTTTCAGCTCTTGAAATGAGCCAGAACTCAATGAGATACAGCTGGACAGCAGAAGAAGTTGACGCAAAGCTCAAGCAGATTATGAAGGATATCCACGACAACTCCGCAAAAGCTGCTGAAAGCTACGGCCTCGGCTATGACCTTGTTGCAGGTGCAAACATCGCAGGCTTTATCAAGGTTGCAGACGCAATGATGGCTCAGGGTCTTATCTGATTTAATTGCATATTTTCAAGGCGCATCGATTTTTTCGGTGCGCTTTTTTATTTCAAAAAAATTTTTATTAAATCGATAATAATTATCGTTATTGTATTGACAAATAAGGAATTTTCGTTTATAATCAGGTCATACTAAATATTGCCGATTGAAAGGAGCTTGCCTATGCCCGATATGACCGCATTGTTCAAACTTGGTTACGGACTTTACGTTGTGACCTCAAACGACGGCAAAAAAGATAACGGTTTCATTTGCAACACCGTTATGCAGTTAACAAGCACACCTGCAAGAGTTGCCGTCACGATAAATAAATCAAACTATTCTCACGACGTTATCCTTAACTCGGGAATAATGAACGTCAATTGCCTGATGGAAGGCACTCCCTTCTCCGTTTTTCAGAATTACGGATTCAGAAGCGGCAGAGATTGTGATAAGCTTGAGGCTGTTTCATTCAGACGCTCTGAAAACGGTCTTGCTGTTCTTGAAGATAATATCAACGCATATATTTCTCTTAAAGTTGAGCAGCATCTTGATCTCGATACACACGGAATGTTTATCTGTGCGGTAACGGATGCAGACGTAGTCGGTGCCGATGAAAGCGTAACCTACGCTTTTTATCACGCAAATATTAAACCTAAGCCGTCATCCAAGAAAAAAGGATTTGTTTGCAAAATATGCGGTTACATTCACGAGGGAGACACCCTCCCCGATGATTTTATCTGTCCCCTTTGCAAACATCCCGCATCGGATTTTGAGCCGATTGAAATTGAAAGCAAAAAAATTGAAAATAAAAACGAAAATATCAAGGAGGAAAATATTATGATTAAGTACAGATGCAAGGTTTGCAACGAGGTTTTTGAGGTAGCAGAGGGTCAGGTTGCAGTCTGCCCCAAATGCAAGATGAGTGGCGACAAGCTCGAAGTTATCGCAGCGGAAAAGCCCTCAAAGTATGCAGGCACACAGACCGAAAAGAACCTTGAAGCCGCTTTCGCGGGCGAATCAATGGCAAGAAATAAGTACACATACTTTGCTTCCAAGGCAAAGAAGGAAGGCTACGAGCAGATTGCTGCCCTCTTCCTCAAAACAGCTGACAACGAAAAGGAACATGCAAAGATGTGGTTCAAAGAGCTCGGCGGCATCGGTAACACAGCTGAAAACCTTGTTGAAGCTGCAAACGGCGAAAACTACGAGTGGACAGATATGTACGCAGGCTTTGCTGAAACAGCAGACGAAGAAGGCTTCCACGAGCTTGCTGAAAAGTTCCGTGCAGTAGCTGCTATCGAAAAGAGCCACGAAGAACGCTACCGTGCACTTCTTCACAACGTTGAAACAGCTCAGGTATTTGAGAAGAGCGAAGTCAAGGTTTGGGAATGCCGTAACTGCGGTCACCTCATCATCGGCACAAAGGCTCCCGACGTATGCCCCGTTTGCGATCATCCCAAGGCATATTTCGAAATCCACGAAGCAAACTATTAATTAACTGAATAAAAATAAGCGGCTTGCAACGGTTTTATCCATTGCAAGTCGCTTTTATTATTGCTGAAATATTTTATTAGCCGATATCAGGTTCGCTGTCAAGAAGAGCAACGGGATTCTCGAATCCTTCTGTTTCAAAAACAACGATTTCGTTTTTGCCTTCCTTAAGGAAAGGCGCAGGAAGATATGCAGACCTCTGCGGACCAACCTCCCAATGTCTTGAAAGCACTCTGCCGTTAACGATGATAATGCCCTTTTTGAAGGTTGGAAGCTTCACAAAGGTATCGCATCTTTCGGTAATTTCAAATTCGCCCTTAAGAAGTACGGGTGTACCGTCAAAAGCCTCCACACTGTCACTGAAAGGAACTTTTGAAATATCATCAAAGGGAAGAGTATAATTCTGCCAATGATAGATAAAGTTGTTGCCGAAACCGATACCCTCGGTGATGCCCTTGCAGTCCTTGAGACGTGCACCGTAATTGACTCTGCCCATATTCTCAACAAGCACGGCAAGTTCTGCACCGTTTTCGGGGATTGCAACTCTTGTCATCGGCTTCTCATCGTTTCTGTACTGAATGCCGACAAACTTGCCGTCAAGGTAGACGTAACCTCTGTCGTGTACTTCCTGAAGTCTTACGTCCTGCTCATCACGGGGACCTCTGACAAGGGCTTTGTAAAGCACGTAACCGTAACCCTGACCAAGCTTTTCCATTGTTTTGGGTGTTACACTTTCAACGGGTGTGCTGAGAGAATCAAGAACGTCGAAAAGCTTTGCAGACTTTGTGAATCTGACCTCACCGTAGTTCATTCTCTTAACGGGAGCAGGAAGCTCAACGTCGGGAATGGGGGCATATTTTGAGATGACGTCTCGGATTTTGAAATATTTTTCCGTCGGGTCACCGTATTCGTTAACGGGCGCATCGTCATCATAGCTTGAAACGGTAGGCTCATAGAAATCATAACAGTTCGCACCGTTCATATAGCCGAAATTCGTGCCGCCGTGGAACATATAAGCTGAAACGCTTCCGCCAAGCTCAAGGATTTCATCAAGAGCCTTTGCGGCATCCTCGGGGTCACGGCTGTGATGCTCCTCTGTCCAATGGTCAAACCAACCGTTCCAGAATTCAGTACACATAAGCGGTCCGTCAGGCTGATATTCTCTCAGACGTTCAAACTGCTCCTTTGCTCTTGAACCAAAGTTTGCAGTCTTATGTATCTCGGGAACCGTACCTGCGGTAAGCATCTGATATTCCGCACCGTCAGAGGTGAAGAGAGGAACGTTGATACCTCTGTCCTTGAGTCCCTTTGCAACGTAGCGGATATATTCGCTGTCATCACCGTAGCTGCCGTATTCGTTTTCAACCTGAACGAGAATTACGTTGCCGCCCTCGGTAATCTGATGCTTTGCAATTCTGGGAATAAAATCATCAAAGAAACGGTCAACTGCCGCAATATAGCTTTCTTCCATACAACGGAGCTGAACGTCGCTGTTTTTGAGAAGCCACCAGGGCAGACCGCCGAAATCCCATTCGGAGCAGATATACGGACCGGGTCTGACAATTGCATAAAGTCCGAGCTCCGCAGCGATTTCAAGGAATTTTTCAATATCGAGCATATCCGAATAATCGAAAACGCCCTCCTGCATCTCGTGGAGATTCCACGCAACGTAGGTTTCAACCGTGTTGAAGCCGCAAGCCTTGAGCTTAATGAGTCTGTCTCGCCAATATTCGGCAGGAACTCTGAAATAATGGATTGCACCTGCAAGGATTCTGAAGGGTTCTCCGTTAAGATAAAAGCCGTCTTTTTCAATAGTAAAGTTTTTCATATCCGCACCTCTTAATCAGGTAATTCTTCTCTTTCATAGGGAAATTCGCTGAACACCTCAAATTTTTTCGCTCTCATCCAGAGAGAGGGGTTTACCTTGACGGTAAAACCGCATCCGTTGGGTGTGAGCCATTCGTGCATCGGGTATTCGGGAATTCCGTAAGCGGCAAGAATCGTCATAATAACTCCGCCGTGAGTTACAATTGCCGCAGAAGTTGTGCCGGTCTTCATCAGACCCTCTGCAACTTTTTCAAACGTTTCGCAGACTCTTTTTGCAAACGCTTCGTTGCTTTCACCATAAGGCGGCGCAACACCCTTTTCGCCTGCAAGCCATCTGGGGAAATACTCGTTTTTTTCAAGCTCTTCGGCAGTCTTATTTTCAAACTCACCGAAGTTATATTCGATGAAGCCGTCAATAACAAGCGGCTTATTGTCAGGATAAAGAATCTGTGCTGTTTTAAGGCAGCGTTTAAGGGGACTGGAAAAAACAGTATCAACGGGAGGGAAAACAAGCTCTCTCTTCATTTCGAGAAGCTGCTCGCAGCCTTCCTCGCTGATTTCAACGTCGGTATGACCGATATATCTGCCCTCAAGATTTTCATCGGTAAGAGCATTTCTGATAAAATGGATGGTATAGGATTTCATTTTTCCTCCAAAAAAAGAAACGAATTTCTGTACAGTTTAACAATATACAAATTGTATAATTTTCGATATAATATTTTATAACAAAACATTCAGGGGTTGAGAATTTATGGAAAGAAACTTTCCGGTTATTCTTTGCGAATTGAGAAAAGAAAGAGGTCTGAGCCAGAAAGATGCAGCCGCAAGGCTCGGTGTTTCACAAGCTCTGCTTTCACATTACGAAAAAGGAATCCGTGAATGCGGTCAGAGTTTTCTTATAAAAGCTGCCGATTTTTACGGTGTTACCTGCGATTATCTGCTTGGCAGAACAACCTCAAAAAATTATCGCGGCGGACTTGATGACCTTACCGAAATCAATAAAAACGATTCCGTTGCGTCAATCAGTACGTTTGTCAAAGCAGGTCTGACGATAAGCGAATATATGAAGAAAAATCATACTCT
The DNA here is from genome assembly GCA_017630695.1 of Clostridia bacterium. Taxonomy (GTDB): domain Bacteria; phylum Bacillota; class Clostridia; order Oscillospirales; family Acutalibacteraceae; genus CAG-177. The sequence continues at coordinate 8,294 of JAGBUT010000277.1, read as the reverse complement.
CGGCAGCGTCAAAACCGATTTGCTGATGGCGGTTGAGATTTATAAACTTATTATCGAACTTGCCGCCGCAGGAAATCTGCCGAAGAACTGGGCAGGCAGAGCCTATTATGACGGCACAGTATGCTGCACTCCATCATACAAAGCAATCATTGAATGTGCCGCAAACACCATAAGAACACCTGTTAAAAACAAGAATCCTTTGCCTGATGCTCCGATTCCCGAAGCTGTTAAAACACTTATTACAACAGCAGAGGATTTCATCATCAGCGATTGCGCGAATAAAACGCCGCCCGTTCCCTCAGAATTCTTAAAATAAACCAATCAAGAGCCGTCGGTTTCCCGACGGCTTTTGTTGTTATTCCGAAATAAGCGATTCGTAAAGAGCAATATATTCCTTTGCGGATTTGCCCCAGCTGTTATCGCATTTGAGTGCTCTCTTGACGAGAGTTGCCCACTTCTTCTTATCTGAATACGCTGCAAGTGCTCTTCTGATTGCGTCGAGCATATCATAAGCATCATAGCTCTTGAAGGTGAAACCGTTGCCCTTGCCATCGCCACTATCGGTGATTGTATCCTTCAGACCGCCTGTTTCTCTGACGATGGGAACTGAACCGTAGCGAAGAGCAACCATCTGTGAAAGTCCGCAAGGTTCACTCTTTGAAGGCATAAGGAAGATATCACTGCCTGCATAGATTTTTCTTGCCATATCCGGAACGAAACCGAGACGCAGACCCACCTTCTCGGGGAATGCCGCAGCAATCTCCTTGAAGAAGGATTCATATTCCCAATCTCCCGAACCGAGTACAGCAAGTTGAACGTCGGTTGTTTCAAGCACTTCCCACATTACACGCTTGATGAGATCAAAGCCCTTGTGAGAAACGAGTCTGGAAACAATACCGATAACGGGAGTTTCCTCTTTTACGGGGAGACCGAAAAGCTCCTGAAGAGCAGCCTTGTTCTTTGCCTTGTTTTCGGGTTCCTTTGCGGAATAATTGAAGAAAATATCCTTATCGGTTTCAGGGTCGTAGTTCTTGGTATCGATACCGTTGAGAATACCGCTGAGTTTATAGCTTCTTGCTTTAAGAATGGGATCAAGACCGTGGCTGAACCAGGGATCAAGAATTTCTTCTGCATAAGTGTTGCTGACTGTTGTTACCTTATTGGCACATTCGATTGCACCCTTCATAAGGTTAACGCAATCACCGAATTCAACAAGCGACATTGTTTCTTCTCCGAGGCCGAAAACGTCACCGAGAATATCCTTGCCGTATTTGCCCTGATACTGAATGTTGTGAATGGTAACAATCGTCTTGATACCCGTATAGCCTTCTCTTGAGCCGTAGTTTGTTGTGTAATAAACAGGCACAAGTGAGGTCTGCCAGTCATTGCAGTGAATGATATCGGGTTTAAAATCAATATGAGGAAGAATTTCAAGAACTGCTCTTGAGAAGAACGCATAGCGTTCACCGTCATCATAATGACCGTAGAGAGTGTTTCTCTTGAAATAATATTCGTTATCTATAAGGTAATAAGTAACGCCGCCTGCTTTTGCTTCAAAAACACCGCAATACTGTCTGCGCCACGAAACGGGCACCATAATGCTGGTGATAAATTTCATTGTATCACGGAATTCGTTCCTGATTGTTCCGTAAAGAGGCATAACAACTCTGCAATCAACTCTGCGTCTTTTGAGTGCCTGAGGCAAGGAACCTGCAACGTCTGCAAGACCGCCGCTTGCTGCAAAAGGAAGAGCTTCACTGGCTGCATATAAAACCTTCATATGGTCACTGCCTTTCTTTGAATTATTCTATGATAACCGTTGTGTAATACTTTCCGCCTGATTTGGTAACACCGACACCAATCTTCGTTGCGGAATCACTATGGATTTTGCTGCTCATCGCTCTGGCAATATCAGCATAAAGCTGTGAGCCGCCATAGGTTGTGACAAAAGTCATTCCCCTGCCGGATACTCTGTCGTTATATCCGGAAATTGAGCTGAATGCACTATCCTGCCTTGCAACACCGTTAAGCTCGGCTGCAAGGGGAGTTTTTCCGCCAACACTTGATCTGTCAGCGTTAATCTGGCCAATTATATTGTTTGCGAGTGCATCGTCTCTGCCAACCTGAATATCGATATCGGGTAAAAATCCGTTATCGGCTCTCGACTCCTCTGCCCATCTGTCAGTGGTCGGTGCTGCGGTTACAACAACTGTGACCGCTTCCGTTACGGGCTGACCGTTTTCATCCAGAACGGGATTGCCGTTTTCATCCGTCACCTGATGATATGCAGTTTCGGGTTCAACCGCCTGAGTCGTAAGACTGTTTTTATCAACGGTAACCTTCACTGCCTCGGTTACGGGCCTGCCGTTTTCATCGTAAACGGGACTTCCGTCCTCGTTTGTGACGTAGACAAAGCTCTCAATCTCGGCATAGGGAGAATCCGTTATAACTCTTTTTGTTGTCTTATAGGTGTGGTCTGATGAAACACCGGGTCTGATATATTCGGAAACCATAGTGTAAAACAAAACGTCACCGTTCTTGTTTGTTTCACTCATTTCAACGATTGCGGTTTCGATTACCGTCGGCTGTTCATCTTCTTTGTTGCCGATAACACCCGTTGCGATAAGCACCGCAACAACCATCAGCACGGCAAGAAGAACTATAAGACCTGTAAAAATATTTTTGGTAGACATGACTTAAAAACTCACACTTTCTTTAAAGTGAAATCAGATAACAATACCCTTGCCGATATAAACAGGGTAGTTTGATGCACCGCAGAGCTTCTTGCCGGGTTTGACAATAACTCTCTTATCTGCGATAACGCATTCGATTTCAGAATTATCACCGATATAGGAATCCTGCATAATGATGCAGTTCTTGAGCTTTGCACCCTTTGCAACGGTAACGCCTCTGAAAAGGATACAGTTTTCAACCTCACCGTCAATTCTGCAGCCGTCAGCAATAAGTGAATTCTTCACCTTTGCGTTGATGCCGTAAACTGCGGGGAACTGGTCTCTGACCTTTGTGTAAACGGGACTTGCAAAAAGAGCCTTTCTGTTTTCGGGATTGAGAATCTCCATGCTCACTTCGTAATAGCTGCGGAGTGATTCGAGAGTTCTTACAAAGCCCTTTACCTCGTAACCGTAAATGCCGAGGTGCTTGATATTCTTGATGATGATTGTTTCGAAATCATCGATTCTTGCGCTGTGTGCTTCGTGAAGAAGGCGTTCAAGCAGTGTTCTGCCGATAACCATAATCTTGAGTGAATAGTTCACCTCACTGCTGTAGCATTCAACGTATCTGTCATCGGTGAGTCTGCCGTTTTCATCAAAAGCGAATTCGGTTGCAGAGCCGGTTGAAGGAGGAATGCCGTTTGCATAAGCGATTGTGATATCAGCATTCTTTGCGATATGAGCCTTGAGAAGGCTGTCATAATCGATGTTGCAGATAACGTTGCAGTCTGCAAGAATAACGTAATCCTTATCGGAATCACTGATATAGCTGATTGAACCGAAAAGTGAATCAGCCTTGCCCTTGAACATACCTGTTGCAGGGGTGTTGAACGGAGGCAGAATGCTCATACCGCCTCTTTTTCTTGAAAGGTCCCAGGGTTTGCCGTTGCCGACGTGATCCATCAGTGAACGATAGTTACTCTTTGTGATGATACCAACCTGAGGGATACCTGCATTAACCATATTGGAAAGCTGGAAATCGATAAGACGGTAGCGTCCTGCAAAAGGTACCGAGCCCATTGTACGCAAAGCGGTAAGCTCAGGAATAACCTCATCATATGAGTTTGAGAAAATAATACCGAGAACGTTTTTTGCTGCCATTACTGAGCACCTCCCATATCTTCGTCAACCATTGCCTGAGGAGCAACCCTTGCTCCCTTGCCGATTGTTACACCGTTGCCGATAACAGCAACGCCCCAGTCATTGACGTCAGCCATATTTTCAGGGCTTTCACCAACAACTGCACCTTCTTCGATAACTGCGTTTTCAGCAACAATCGAATACTGAACAACCGCGCCCTTCTTGACAACAGTGCCGGGCATAACGATTGAATATTTGACCTCTGCGCCTTCTTCAACGGTAACGTTTGCAAAAAGAACGGAGAAATCAATCTTACCTTCGATATCGCAACCCTCGGTAATCATCGAGGATTCAATCTCTGCATTTGAGCCGATATAATGAGGAGGAGCAGCAGGCGATCTTGAATAAATCTTCCAGCTGTCATCATCAAGGTTAAGGTCAACTTTGGGATTAAGAAGGTCGAGATTTGCATCCCAGAGGCTGTTGATTGTGCCAACGTCTTTCCAATATCCGTCGAACTGATATGCAAACATTCTCTCGCCGTTTTCGTGCATTGCAGGAATAAGGTCGTGGCCGAAATCGTTACCTGAACCTTCCTTTGCCTCATCTTCAATAAGATACTGACGAAGCTTCTTCCAATTGAAAACATAAACGCCCATTGAAGCCTTGTTGCTTCTGGGATTCTTCGGCTTTTCTTCGAATTCACTGATTGAGCCGTCGTCATTGATTATCATCAGACCGAAACGGCTTGCCTCATCCCACGGAACTTCAAGCATTGCGATGGTGCAGTCTGCATTCTTTTCCTTATGATAGTCAATCATCTTTGAATAATCCATCTTGTAGATATGGTCACCCGAAAGAATGAGAACGTATTCGGGGTCATATCTCTCGATGAAATTAATATTCTGATAAATTGCGTTTGCAGTGCCTTTATACCATTCAGTACCCTTAATCTGCTGATAGGGTGAAAGAATGTGAACACCGCCGTTTTCTCTGTCAAGATCCCAGGGCTGACCGTTACCGATATAATCGTTAAGCTCGAGGGGCTGATACTGTGTCAGAACACCGACGGTATAGATGCCGGAATTAACGCAGTTTGAAAGAGGAAAATCGATGATTCGATACTTACCGCCGTAGGGCACAGCGGGTTTTGCAATTTGCTTTGTGAGAATGCCCAGGCGGCTGCCCTGACCGCCCGCGAGAAGCATAGCTATGCATTCGGGTTTTCTTGCCATATGAGGTTCCTCCTTTATTTTCAGGACTGTTTTTTTCTTGATGTGTTTTTAATATAAATACAGCTGAAGCCTTCGATATCAATTTCAATGCTGTAGTCATAACCGTGCATTGGCATCTTTTTTGCTTTTACCGAACCGACGGTGCTTTCATTTCTGCCGCCGAATTCAGGTTTCGCCGAGTTGAAAACAACTCTGTAGGTGCCTTCTTTCGGAACACCGATCTTATATTTATGCCTTGTAACGCCCGTAAAGTTGCAAACGGAAATGATTTCGTTGCCCGAATTATCTCTTCGCAGATAAGCAAGAACGGAGTTGTCACCGTCATCGCCTATTATCCATTCAAAGCCTTCGGAATCGAAATCCTTTTCCCAAAACGGTGCGTTGTTGAGGTAAAATTTATTAAGCTCGGAAACGTAGCCTTTAAGCTGTCTGTGAGTTTCGTAGCCGAGCAGCATCCAATCAAGCTGCTGTTTGTAATTCCACTCACCGAATTGACCGAACTCGCATCCCATAAATAACAGTTTCTTGCCCGGATATGAAAGCATAAAGCCGAGGAATGAACGCACTCCCGCAAACTTTTCTTCGTATGAACCCGGCATCTTGTTGATGAGTGAGCCTTTCAGATGAACAACCTCATCGTGCGATATAGGAAGCACGTAGTTTTCAGCCATTGCATATAAAAAGGTGTACGTCAGTTTGCTGTGATCGAATTTTCTGTAAATGGGGTCAAGCTTGAAATATCTGAGGCAGTCGTTCATCCAACCCATATTCCATTTGTAGTTGAATCCGAGACCTCCGAGATAAGTAGGCTTCGAAACACCGGGCCACATTGTGCTCTCTTCCGCAAGCATCATAACGTCACCGTGTTCTCTGAAAACGGATTCGTTAAGCTTTTTGAGGAAAGCAACCGCTTCAAGATGTTCGTTGCCGCCAAAGGAATTGGTCACCCATGCTCCTTCGTCTCTGCCGTAATCAAGATAAAGCATCGATGCAACCGCATCAACTCTCAAGCCGTCTATATGGAATTTATCAATCCAGAACATCGCACTCGACACAAGGAAACTCTGGACTTCAGGCTTGCCGTAATCAAAAATCTTCGTACCCCACTCGATATGCTCACCCTTGCGTATATCGGAATATTCGTAGCAAGGGCTTCCGTCAAACTCATAGAGTCCGAAGGCATCCTTCGGGAAATGAGCAGGCACCCAGTCAAGGATAACACCGATTCCTTCGTTATGAGCCTTATCAACAAAATAGGCGAAATCATCGGGTGTACCGTAGCGTGAGGTGGGAGCAAAATAACCCGTAACCTGATATCCCCACGAGCCGTCAAACGGATGCTCGGTTATGGGAAGTAATTCGATATGGGTGTAATTCATTTCCTTTGCATAGGAAACGAGTCTGTCTGCAAGCTCTCTGTAGGGTAGCGGATTGCCGTCGTCATACGTCTGCCACGAGCCTGCGTGCACTTCGTAAATATTGACGGGTGAGGAATAGGTCAAAGTCTTTTTCCTTTTCGCCATCCACTTTTTATCCGTCCACACGTAATCGTGAATATCATATAATTTGGAAGCTGTGTCAGGTCTTGTTTCGGTGTGGAATGCGAAGGGGTCACTCTTATAAAAGCCTCTTCCATCGTTGGTTTCTATCCAATATTTATAGGAATCAAACTTTTTGACGCCTTCAATACGGCATTCCCAGACTCCGTGGCTGATTTTTTGCATAGGATTATTATGCGGCTGCCAGCCGTTGAATTCACCGCTGACAAAAACCCTTGCTGCATTCGGAGCCCAGACTCTGAACACCCATGCGTTTGAGTCGGCATGTGCGCCGAGAAACTCATAGGACTTCGCATTAGTCCCCTCATGAAAGAGATATAATGGGATATTATTATCTTTAACAGCGGTTTTCTTTGCCTTTGCCATTGCACACACCTCCCATTGTTATACTTGATTTTATTATAACAATTTGTACAATTCTTTTCAAGAGTGTCTTATATATTATTAGTTACAAAATATCGTTGTGATTATTAAGCAAATTGACAATAAAGATTACAATAATGTCATCTTCATTGACAAAAAGAAAGACTTTTGATATTATTACAATGATTTATTGCGAATATTTAAGCGGATATTCTTCTGGATTTCCGCTTGGCAAGGAGATACAGTATGATTAGTTCAGATAATCTTTGTATGAGCTGTATGCGTGAAATCGGTGACGCAAAAAAATGTCCTCATTGCGGATATTATGCTGATTCCACCCAGATTTCACCCTACCTCCCCGTAAGAACAGTCATTGCCAACCGTTATATGGTCGGCAGAATGCTTGAATACAACGGCGAAGGTGCAACATACATCGGCTGGGACCTCGTTGATAAGAAGGCAATCAAAATCCGCGAGTTTATCCCCGATTCATTCACCATCCGTTCGACCTCAAATCTGACTCTTCAGGTTATGAGGGGCAGCGAAAACGTCTTCAACGACCTTCGCAGAAGCTTCGTTGAAATGTGGACAAAGCTCATCCGTTTCAAAGGCCATTCAGCGCTCATCAGCGTTAATGACGTTGTTGATGATTACGGAACTTCATATGCAATCTACGACCATTTCGAGGGCATCAGTCTGCGCGATTTCCTGCTCAGAAGCAGCACCGGCTACATCACTTGGGAAAGAGCAAGACAGCTTCTTATGCCCGTTCTTTCCGCAATCGGCGCACTGCATCAGGCGGCAATTATCCACAGAGGTATTTCCCCCTCAACCCTCGTTATCGGTATTGACGGTAAAATCAAAATCACAGGCTTCTGCATAGGTGCAACAAGAAACGCAAGAAGCGACCTCAACAGCCAGCTTTACGACGGTTATTCGGCATATGAACAGTACGGCATTGACGGTCAGCAGGGCACTTGGACAGACGTTTACGCTTTTGCCGCCGTGCTTTACAGAACTCTTATCGGCAGCGATCCCATCCCTGCTCCCGAGAGAATGACAAACGACAGACTTATGGTGCCCGGCAAATTTGCCGAAGCACTCCCCGCATACGTTATTAACGGTCTTATCAACGCTCTTCAGATTCTTCCCGAGGACAGAACAAGAACCGTTGAGCAGCTTCGCGCAGAGCTTTCAGCTTCACCCGTTGCAACGGCGGCAAGTGACCAGTATCAACGCCCAGCCCCCGCTCCCGGACTCCCGAAAATCGGCAAAAAAACTGCCGAAGATCAGCCTGAATCCGAAGGCAAAAAGAAATTCGGAGC
>JAGBUT010000276.1 GCA_017630695.1 Clostridia bacterium | reverse complement strand
TACTATATATTATATAATTATATAATACTCAACTTGTATTAAAAAGATTTTTTTAAGACATAAAATTGTCATTTAAAGACATTTATAAATTACTATTTAATACATTTCTCTTTAAAGTAAAAACGACAGAACTAAAAGTTCTGTCGTTTCTATTTTTAATTTAAAATTATGCAAGTTCTGCAAAGTATTTGATTGTTCTAACCATCTGGCTTGTGTATGAGTTTTCGTTATCATACCATGAAACAACCTGTACTTCATAGAGATCGTCAGCAATTTTAGCTACCATTGTCTGTGTAGCATCAAAGAGTGAACCGTATGTGATACCGATGATATCGGAAGATACGATTTCATCTTCGTTGTAACCGAAAGAATCAGAAGCAGCAGCTTTCATAGCAGCATTAATACCTTCTTTTGTTACATCTGTGCCTTTAACAACAGCTGTGAGAATTGTTGTAGAACCTGTGGGAACGGGAACTCTCTGTGCTGAACCGATGAGTTTGCCGTTGAGTTCGGGGATAACAAGGCCGATAGCCTTTGCAGCGCCTGTTGAGTTGGGAACGATGTTAGCAGCAGCAGCTCTTGCTCTTCTGAAGTCGCCCTTTCTGTGAGGACCGTCAAGAACCATCTGATCGCCTGTGTAAGCGTGAACAGTTGTCATGATACCGCTCTGGATGGGAGCATAATCGTTGAGAGCCTTAGCCATGGGAGCAAGGCAGTTTGTTGTGCATGATGCAGCAGAGATGATTGTATCTTCAGCTGTTAGAGTGCCTTGGTTTACGCTGTAAACGATTGTGGGAAGATCGTTGCCTGCGGGAGCAGAAATAACAACCTTCTTTGCACCTGCATCGATGTGAGCCTGTGCCTTTGCCTTTGAGCAATAGAAACCTGTGCATTCGAGAACAACGTCAACACCGATTTCGCCCCAGGGGAGCTCTGCAGCGTTAGCCATTGCGTAAATCTTGAGAGTCTTGCCGTCTACTGTGATTGTGCCGGCTTCGTCATCAGCTTCAACTGTGTGAGCGTTCTGACCGATGTAACCGCAGTAACCGCCCTGAGCTGTGTCGTACTTGAGAAGAGTAGCGAGCATTGAGGGCTTTGTGAGGTCGTTGATAGCAACAACTTCATAACCTTCTGCGCCGAACATCTGACGGAATGCGAGACGGCCGATGCGGCCGAAACCGTTAATTGCAACTTTAACTGCCATGGGAATTACCTCCAAAAAAATAATTTTTAATTTTTGCCAATACTTATTTTAAACATTTTTACCCAAATATGCAATATGTTTTTAATTATTTTTTCAATATTTGGTATTCTGAACAAATTTTATCGCAAACGCTATGAAAAGGGTACAATTATGCCGAATATTTATCGTCTAAATATATAAAAAACAAGCGTCAAGCTGTTTATTTATGATATTTTCCGCCGCTTGAAATCATAAACGAACGGTAAATTTGTTCAAGAAGCATAACTCTTGCGAGCTGATGAGGGAAGGTCATCGGGCTCATTGAAAGGCGGATTTTTGCTCTGCTTTTAACCCTCGGATCAAGACCGTGAGAGCCGCCGATAATGAAGCAAACCGTTCCGAATCCCGAAACACCGAGCTTATCGATTTCGGCTGAAAGAGCCTCTGACGAAAGCATTTTACCCTCGATGCACATTGCAAAAACGGCATCGGAATTCGAGATTTTTGCGAGGATTCTGTCGGCTTCGTCAGCGAGTGCAGAGGCAATCTGCGAATCGTTGGGGTTTTCGGGCAGACGTGCGGGAGTCAGCTCGATAACGTTGAGTTTGCAGAAAGCGTTGAGCCTTTTTGTATATTCGGCACAGGCGGAGCGAAGATAATCTTCTTTGAGTTTGCCGATGCAGATTACGTTGACGTTAATCATAATTTCACCTCAGAATGCGATAACGGGGTTTCTGTCACCTGCAACGGTCAGCAGATAATCCGAGCCTTCAGTTGCCCCTGCAAGAGTCATTGCGGAGCGTGTGGTTTCGTATGCGAGAGACGGCATCTTATTCTCTTTGCTGAGGTGACAGAGCACCAGTCGGGGTGTGCCGGATTCAACAAGTCTGACAGCCGGTTTTGCACAGTTTTCTTTTGAAAGATGGCCCACGGGAGAGAGGATTCTCTGCTTGAGCCAGAAGGAATAAGGTCCGTTCTGAAGCATTCCCACGTCGTGATTCGATTCAAGCAGAACAAGGTCACTGCCGTGGATTGCGTTCATCACGGTGTCTGTCATATTACCGATATCGGTGGCAACCGAAATGCGTTTTCCGTCGGGCGTTACGGTTGTGAAACCCGTACTCTCACGGCTGTCGTGAGGGGTTGCGAAGGGTCGCACGAAGATACCGCCCGCTTCAATCCCCGAGTATGGTATTACCTCTGCGGAGATTTTGGGGTCAAGCGCATCTTTCTCTTCCATACCGAGAAGCGTACCCTCGGAAGCGTAGAGCTTCGTGCCGAATTTTTTGGCAAAAACCTTGATGCCGCTTACGTGGTCGGTATGTTCGTGGGTAACGAAAATTGCGGCGATTGATGATGGGTCAACACCGATTTCGGCCAAAGCTTCGCAGGTGCGTTTTGCACTGATTCCGATATCGATTAAGATACCGCCCTGCGACGTGCCGATATACGTGCAGTTACCGCTGCTTGATGAATAAAGTGAACAGAATTTAGCCATATTTTACCTTACAAAAACGGGTTGCTTCGCTATGAAACAACCCGTCAGCTTTTTAATATTAATAAACAATAAATATTGTGTTATCCTACGCTTGAAAGCGACGAGGGGTCGGGAATTTCAATACGCTTGATGGATGCACCGAGTGCGCTGAATTTTTCAACAACGTCCTCATATCCTCTGTCGATATGGTGGATATCTTCAACCTCGGTTGTGCCCGAAGCGGCAAGGCCTGCAATAATCATTGCGGCGCCTGCACGAAGGTCGTCTGCCTTGACGGGTGCACCCTTGAGCTCTTCAACACCCTGCACAACTGCAAGCTGACCGTCAACCTTGATTGATGCGCCCATTCTGTTGAGCTGTTCAACGTAACGGAAGCGGTTTGACCAGATGCTCTCGGAGATGATGCTTGTGCCTTCAGCAAGAGCGAGAAGAACTGCCATCTGAGGCTGCATATCTGTCGGGAAGCCGGGGTGGGGCATTGTTTTGATATTGCATTTTCCTGCGCGTGAATCAAGAGAAACTCTGACGGCATCGTCAAATTCCTCAACCTCTGCACCGCATTCGATGAGCTTTGTTGAGATTGATTCAAGGTGCTTGGGGATAACGTTTTTGATGAGCACGTTGCCGTTTGTTGCGGCGGCGGCAACCATATAGGTGCCTGCTTCAATCTGGTCGGGGATGATTGAGTAAGTGCAGCCGTGGAGTCTTTCAACACCTCTGACTTTGATAACGTCCGTACCTGCGCCTCTTACGTCAGCGCCCATAGAGTTGAGGAAGTTTGCAAGGTCAACGATATGAGGCTCTTTTGCGGCGTTTTCGATAACGGTCAGACCCGTTGCCTTAACTGCAGCGAGAAGCACGTTGACCGTTGCACCGACTGATACCATATCGAGGTAAACGGGTGAGCCTGTAAGACGGTCTGAGGTTGCGTTGACGATTGCGTTTTCTTCAATCGAAACGGTTGCACCCAGAGCCTCGAAGCCCTTGATATGCTGGTCGATGGGTCGGGGTCCGAGATAGCATCCGCCGGGAAGAGCAACCTTTGCTCTGCCGTATCTGCCCAGAAGTGCACCGATGAAATAGTAGGATGCACGAAGGTGCTTTGTCATATCGTTTGAGATAACGTATGAGTTGACACCTCTGGAATCGATTTCAATTGTATGCTTATTGACAACTCTGACCTTTGCGCCGAGCTGATTGAGAATTTTCATCATAATGCAGACGTCGCTGATAGATAACGGAAGATTTTCGATGATGCAGACGTCCTGCGAAAGAATTGCGGCGGGAATGATTGCAAGAGCGGCATTCTTGGCGCCGCTGATTTCAACTTCGCCGAAAAGCGGTTTGCCGCCGTTGATAATAATCTTTTCCAAAGCTCTCCCTCTTTCGTTATTTTGATTGTTCTTTATATCGTAAATTAAGTAAAATTCAAAACAAAACAGATAACTCCGCAGTTATCTACTTTACATACCAAAATAATATATCATACTTTTTTAATTTTGAAAAGACCTAAATTGATATTTTTAAGGAAAATTTTCTTTAAATG